>NZ_JBJMQP010000185.1:0-56182 GCF_045802625.1 Hyalangium sp.
CCGGAGCGAGTTCTGGAGCAGGTGCCTTGGCTCTCAGCGGAGCGGGAGGAGCCTCCCCCTTGCCCAAGCCCACCGGCTCCATCGACTCCGGGACACCCCACCCGGGCACCGGCCGCGTGGCCGTCATCAACTTGCCCGCGGCCACGCCTGTCGCCAGCGCCGTGAAGAACTCCTGGGCCGCGCCCAGTTGGGACACCGGCTGCGCGGTGAACAGCTCCTGGCCGCTGCCCATCTGCCAGCCGCGCTCCAGCGCGAAGTGCAGCGGGTTGATGTCCCTGGCCGCCCCATACAGCAGCAGCTGGTACCCAACGATGAGCGGGTGGGTGAGCACGTAGTGCGTGACGATGCGCCGCCGGTTCTCCCAGTGGGCATACGCCTGGGCGGCGGCGGCTCCTGGGCCCAGCTCCTGCTCCCCATCCTGCCGTTGCTGCGGGGTGAGGCGCTCGGGCGTCACCGGCGGCCCCATGCGGAGCGGCTCGGGCACCGTCTGGGCGCTCATGGCCTGCAGGTACTTGAGCTCCCACTCGGACAGAGGGTGGCTCCAGTGCGCGACGTCCTGCCCGGGGCCCGAGTTCCACCACACCTGGACTTCCCTCCAGCGCGCCGCTGCCGCCGGACCTCGACACGCGCGCCCAGCAGTGCAGCGCGGCGTGGACGGCCTGGTTCCCGAAGAACACGGGAGTGCGCGTGGAGGTGCGCAACCACAAGGGCAAGGCGGTGCTGAACCTGAAGGACGTGCCGCTGGAGCAGATGGAGCAGATCGCCGCCCTGCTGGGCCCGAGCCTGCGCCCGGCCCGCGCGGCCTGAGGCGGTCCTCAGCGGCACACACGGCTGTGAGCACCGGGCACTCCCTCTTCACTGGGGAGGGCCTTCGTGTTTGAGACTGCCCCAGTTTCGTGCAGGACAGTGGCAGCGGCGCGGCGCTACGTGGGGAGGGAGCAGGGACGTGGCGAGCGTCCAGGCGTCAGCGTCGGGCGCGAGGCTGCCCCGCAGGGGGGCTGGAGGTGAAGCACGGGCGCCACCCGGCGGATCCTCCTCTTCTCCGTGGCGGCCCTCTAACCTGATCACCTCCTCGCATGAAGGGGTGACACAGGCTGCCGTGGCAGAGGATTCTCTGGAAGGCAGGAGCGCTGTCCCTTGTGTTGCGCGGCGCCAGCGCCGGAGGCGCGGCCCTCGAAGGGCTTGCCGAATGAGGGGCCTGGGAGCGAGTCAGCCCTCGCGGTTCCATGCGGCTGTCAGCCTCTTGCTGTTGGCTGTCTTCGTCGCGCCCGGGGCGTACGCCTCTGACGAGACGAGCCATGTGCGGGCCGTTGTGGGGGCGGGTGTCTCTCGGGGCACCTCGCTGGGCAGCCCCTGGGCGCCGCGCACCTCGTACAGCGTGAGCCTGTGGGGCCTGTCGGAAGCAGGCCAGGGCGTGGGGGCGCGCTTGACGTTGCTGCCCCCGGCCACCTCCGCCGGGGCGTGGGATGTGTCCACGGACGCGGTAGCGCGCTTCACGGGCGAGGGGCCGCTGTACTTCAAGGCCCTCGGTGGAGTGGCCGTCACCCCCCGCCCCTGGGGGCCTCCCCGGCTGCGCGCTGGCGGCGAAGCCGGAGTGCACGCCATCCGTGGAAGCACCGGGCTGGAGGTGGGCGTTGCTGGCGTGTACTCGTTCCCGCCCTCCCAGCTCTCGCAAGGCGAAGGGGTGCTCTCCCTCGGGGTGGGTATCCTCTTCGGCTTCGGCACACCGTCCCGCGCGCCTGCCCTCGCCCCGCCTCGGAGCCAATGGGCGCAGCAGTCCGCCCAGAGTCCACAAGGCGCCTTGCCGCCACGTGGCCCAGGCCCCTCCTCCGCGGCGGAGGCGAGGACGGCGGAGCGTGCGCCCGCTGCTTCGGAGGTGGCGCTCCCCCCCTTCGGACAGCGGGACGTGATTCAGCAGATTCTGCTGCTCCAGACACCCGGGGCCGTCCAGTCCTGGTGGAACTCGGGCCCCTGGGAGGACATACAGCACTGGAGCCACCCGCTGTCCGAGTGGGAACTCAAATACGCCGTGGACATGAGTGCGGAGACGGTGCCCGAGGCCCTCCGCATGTGGCCGCTGGTGACGCCCGAGCGCCTCACCCCCGAGCAGCTCGAGGACATGGAGCGGCGCCTGGGCACGGGAGCCGCCGCCGCCGAGGGGTATGCCCACTGGGAGAACAGGCGGCGCATCGTCAAGCACTACTTCATGACGCACCCAACCACCCTTCAGCAGTTGCTGGGGCTGTATGGGTTGGCGAGGGATGTCAACCCACTGCACTTCGCGCTGGAGCGCGGGTGGCAGATGGGCAGTGGCCAGGAGATGTTCACCGAACGGGAGGTGTCCCAGCTCGGCGCGGCCCAGGAGTTCTTCAAGGCGCTGGCGGTGGGAGTGGCCGCTGGCAAGTTGATGACCGCCACGCGGCCCGTGCCCGGCTGGGGTGTCCCGGAGCCGGTGGAGCCGGTGGGCCCTGGCAGGGTAGAGACTCCACCCGCTCCGCCGAGAGCTGTGGCGCCTGCTCCAGAACCCGCTCCAGCGCCAGCACCGCCCCCTGCGGCGCCGGGAACTCTCGCGCCCTCACCTGCACTGGTCCAAGCCCTCTCGGGCAAGAACCCAACGCCGCAGGTGCCAGCAGGCCCGCGTCTGCGTCAGGACGTCACCGTCAAGCCGGACGTGCCAAAGCTGTTGCCACGGGGCCGTCCCATCAGCCCCAGCCCTAGGCAAAATGCGCAACTCCAGAGGGATATCGAGTATGTGAAGAACGAGCTACTCGCCGAGAACATTCGGGTGAACCAGCAGCAAGTTACGCTGGCGAACGGCCAGCGCGTGGGAATCAACAGGCCGGATCTGCAATTCGATTACCAGGGCCAGCGCTATCATGTGGAGTACGACTCACCCACCTCGGGCCGTGGCCCTGCCCACCAGTCGCGCCTCACCAACAACGACCCCAGCGCCATCATCATCCGGATCATCATCCCCGAGGAATGAGGCGAGCCTGAATGACGCAAGAGATGAAGGGACTGCTGCTGGAGGACCGTTGGGCGCCTGTCACTGAAGAGATGGGCTTTCTGGAGCTGGGGGCGGAGCAGGCGGCGCAAGCCTTCGCGACGTGGGAGAGAGAGGTGATGACGCCCCGTGGCATCAACGTGGAGGTGCTCCCCGTCACGGGCACCCTGGAGCAAGCCCTCTCCCGCCTGCTACCCCTGACCAGTGGGGAGAGGCGGCGGCGCCTGTTCATCCCGACGCGCAGCGCCTGGACAGCCTACGTCGCCGACCAGTGGACTGGGACGGATGCCGCCAGCCCCATGAGCGCCATGGCCCGGAGGCTGAGCATCCGGTGCCTGCGAGTGGTCGCCGTGCCCCATACGCGGCGCAAGAACCAAGGCGTCCGCTATGGCGCGGTGATGCTGGAGGTGTACGGCCCGGAGCAGCCGGGGAAGATCAGCAACACGGTGCGCGCCCTGGCCGCTGCCAATGATGGGGGCCGCTGGGTCTTCGAGCAGTCGGGTGAGCCCTTCCCCTTCGAGCAGGTGGAGCAGTACCAGGCACGCAGGCTGAGGGACCGGTTCACCTTTGAGATGCTCAAGGACTACCTGCGCCACCTGGGGCTGGCTCCCTTCGAGGAGGACTTCTACATGCCGCCGGGCTCCTGCGCGTGGCTCATCCAGAAGACAGGCCCCTTTGGCACCATCATGCAGGAGTACACGCTGGAGGAGGCCCGCGCCGCCCGCGTGTTGTGACCGCACCCCAGGCGGAGGACTGTCTTCGCGGCGCAGGGGCTCACGGCTCCTCCGGGGTGGGTTGGCGCGGAGCACACCCGCATCCAGGCTCGCCTGCTAGGCAGGTCGGGCGCGCACGTCGGACAACTCCAGCTCGGGCTGGTGGTGCGCGCACTCAAGAAGCGGTTGCAGGATTTCATGGAGCCGTTCCGAGACCGGTTTGCTCGTCATGAGGGAAAGCTCGCCGCCTGGCTCGGGAAAATCGGGCCTCGGCTCAGCCCCCCTGAAAAGACTTTGCCCCGAGGACCTAGCGGGACTTCTTGCCTCCCTTGGAAGGAGGCGGCGAGGCCTTGGCCGGCGTCTTCTTGGCGGGGGCCGGCGGGGGCTTGGGCACTGTCTTGGTGGGGACGGGAGCGGGCCGGGGCGTGGCCGTCAGCTCGGCCACGGTGGACGCGGGCGAGGACGCCGGAGCCTGCTTCACGGAGTAGTTGAGGCCCTCGACGCGGCAGGTGCCCTCGATGCAGCCGACAGCGGAGCGGGGCACCTCACCGAACTGCTTCTGCCACTCCCGGCCAAGCATGAGCGGCTCGCCAATGACGCGCCGGTCCTTGCCAGTCCCCACGAAGGCCCGCAGCAGGCCGTCGGGATCCACTTCCATCTCCAGGTGCGCGACGCCGGTGGGCGAGGCCTGCCCCAGCATGGTGCCGCGACGCTCGCCGAGCGCCCACTCCAGCGCCAGGGGCGCGCCGGAGCCTTCCTGGATGAGCGCCACATAACGGCCCGTGGTGCCCACGAGCATGAGCGCCACGCGAGGCTCCGGTGGCGGCCCGTAGACCAGGGTGCGCAGGCGCACGGCCGGCGTGAGCGGGGGCCCCTCGGCGAGCACATCCGCCTTGAGCAGGGCGACATCCCCCGTCATGTCCACCACATCCACCACGGCCCGGCCCGCGTGCACCAGGCTGTAGCTGCCCTCCACGGCGGGGAACACCAGCGCCTTGCCCTCGGCTGTCACGGGGCGGCCCGCCACCAGGAAGGAGAGCGGATCCGGCCCCTCGCCTACCTCCAGGAGCTTGCGCTCGGAGCCCTTGGCCAGCCGCCCCGGCATGCTGCGCACCGAGTCCGGCCCCAGCTCTCCTGCCAGCGCCGCGCCCGGCCGCATTGGAGCGCGCTTCTCTCCGCTGCGCAGCCACGCCACGCCCAGCACCGCCAGGGCCGCCAGCACCACCAGCGTGAGCACCACCTGGGTGGCGCGCCGCACCACGTGCCCCACGCCCACCTTCACCCGCTGCAGGCGGGTGAGCGGCTTGGGCGGCTGGGACATGAGCGCGGGCGCCAGGGGCTCCAGGTCCGCCATCAGCTCGGCCACCGTCGAGTAGCGGTCGGCAGGATCCGGCTTCAGGCAGCGCGCGACGATCGCGTCCAGCCGCACGTCGACGCCCGGCTTGGCCTTGGAGGGCGGATCAAACGTGCCCAGCGGCACCTCGCCGGTGAGCAGCTCATAGAGGATGACGCCCAGCGAGAAGATGTCGGCGCGCTTGTCGGCGTTCTTGGCGTCCACCCGCTGCTCGGGCGCCATGTACGACAGCGTGCCCATGGAGACATGAGTGCTGGTGAGGTTGAAGCGCGAGTTGGCGTCGTCCAGGAACGAGGCCAGCCCGAAGTCCGTCACCTTGGCCAGCCCGCCGGCCTGCTGATCAAAGAGGATGTTCTCCGGCTTCAAGTCGCGGTGGATCACCCCGCGGTTGTGCGCGTAGTCCACGCCCCGGCAGATCTCCATCAGCATCCGCAGGGACTCTTTGGGCGTCAGCAGCGGCGAGCGCACCTGCTCGCGCAGCGAGGGCCCCTCCACGAACTCCATCACCAGGTAATAGGTGGTGTCCGACTTCCCCTTGTCGACGATGGAGACGATGTTGGGGTGCGAGAGGGCCGCCAGCGCCGCGGCCTCCTTCTCGAAGCGCGCCACGAAGGCGGGATCCTTGGCGAGCTCCGGGTTGAGCAGCTTCACCGCGACGGTGCGGCCGAGCGACAGCTGCACGGCCTTGTGCACCTCGCCCATGCCACCCATGCCGACGAGGTTCTCGAGGCGGTAGCCGCTGATGGGATCCGGATGGCGCGACCGGCTGATGGCGGTGGTGTCCAGGGTTGACATGGTGCAGGCAGAGGAGGCGCAGGCTAGCAGACCTGGGGACGCGACGAATCCCCAGGGGGTGAACCCCCTTGCCTTCCGTCCTACCTGGAATGCGGCTCAGTGGAAACGGCTCAGCGGGCGCCCAGGGCCATCATCTCGGCCAGCTGGGTGCGCGTCTGCGACAGCGAGGAGCGCATCTGCCGGTGGCGCAGCGCCGTGCCGAGCCCGCCTGCCAGGGCCTTGAGCAAGGTGGTCTCCTCGGCCGTCCACACGCGGGCGCGCTGGCAGTCGTCGAGACCGACAAAGCCCCACTTCTCCTTGCCCATCTGGATGGGCGACAGCATCAGCGACAGCGTCTTGTGCTCGGTGAGCAGCAGCTTCAGCCGCGGCGGCGCGACGCTCGTCAGGCTGGAGACCGTCTGGCCCTGGGCGAGCGCATCCGCCCACAGGGGCGACAGCTCGCGCATGGAGATCTGCTTCATCGTCTTGGACTCGGTGAGCGAGCTCACCCCGGGCGCGCTCCAGCCGAAGCGTGCATCCGCCAGCATCCGCCCCTTGATGGGGAAGGGCTGGTGCTCGAAGAGGTACACCCGGTCCACGCCCAGCGCGGTGCCCACCTGGGCCAGCGCCGCGTTGACGTGGGTGGGGGCAAAGCCAGTCTCCATCAGCAGCTTGGAGGCTTCGGAGATCTTCGAAAAGAGTTCGATCATCGGAGGCTCCACGGGGGATGAGCGGTTGACGGATTTGGACAGGAAAAGCGCCTATCCAGTAATCACGGATTAAGCATGATTTCGTTTTTCCTGTCAAATCTTGATCTTACTGTATTTTGGGTGGGCGCATGTAGGGAGGCGCCTGCGAGCTTTCCGGAGGGCGAGGGGCCGACAAAGATGGGGCGGGTGACGCTCCTCGCACTGGCCACGCGCAACCTGCTGCGGAACCGCCGGCGGACGGCCATCGCGCTGGCCGCGCTGGTGGTGGGCGTGGGCGCCATGGTGGTGCTGCGAGGGCTGGTCAACGGGCAGCAGCAAGTCATCCTGGAGAACGTCGTCCAGGGGCAGCTGGGCGCGGTGCAGGTGCACCGCGAGGGCTACCTGGCCAACGTGCAGGGCTCGCCGCTGACGCTGGACATGGAGGACTCGGAGGCGCTGCGCCAGCGGATCGCCGCGGTGCCGGGAGTGCTCGGCGTGTCGCCGCGGCTGGCCTTCGGGGGGATGTTGTCCATGCCCGAGCCCGAGGGCGCGGCGGACAGCGAGCCCCGGACGACGTTCCTGCAGGTGATTGCGTTTGATCCGGCGCTGGAGCCGCGGGTGACGCCCAAGCGCATGGCGTGGATGGGCGAGGGGGCCTTCCTCTCGGGAGCGGGAGCGCCGGAGCTGATGCTCAACGCGGATCTGGCGCGCAGCCTGGGAGCGCGGGTGATGGACGGCAAGTCGCCGCCGCCGCCGGAGCAGTGGCCGGCGTTGCTGGCGGCGGACCGGGACGGCGCGCTGAACGGCGAGGGCGTGCGCATCTCCGGGACGCTGGTGTCGGCGTCGCCGGGAGATCGCCGGGTGGGGTACCTGCCGCTGGCCACCGCTCAGCGAGTGCTGCGCATGGAGGGCCGCGTCACCGAGTACGCGGTGTCGGTGGAGCCGCTGGAGCACGCGAACCGGGTGAGGGATGCGCTGAGGGCCTCGCTGGGGCCCGGCTACGAGGTGCACACCTGGGAGGAGGTGTTCCCGTTCGTGGCGCAGATCCTGGGGCAGCAGGACTTCCTGTTCGGGATTCTGAGCACGGTGTTCCTGCTGGCGGTGCTGCTGGGCATCGTCAACGTGATGTTGATGAGCGTGCTGGAGCGGGTGAGGGAGATCGGCACGATGCTGGCGGTGGGGATGCGGCGGCGGAGCATCATCGCGCTGTTCCTGCTGGTGGGGTGGGTGCTGGGGCTGGCGGGCGGAGTGCTGGGAGCGATGGTGGGCGGCGCGGTGACGTGGTGGCTGCACCAGCGGGGAATCCTGCTGCCCTCGCCGGGAGCGAACGCGGACAGCATCATCCGGCCGTTCGTGCCGCTCACCTACGTGGCGCGAGCGGTGGTGACGGCGGCGGTGGGGGCGGGGCTGGCGGCGCTGTGGCCGGCGTGGCGCGCCTCGCGGCTGCGGCCGGTGGAGGCGCTGTCGAGCACATGAGCACCTTTGTCCGGCTCGCCGTGCGCAACGTGGCGCGCAACCGGCGCCGAAGTCTGATCACGCTCTCGGCGGTGCTGCTGGGAGTCACCGCGGTGCTGGTGACTCGCGGAATCATGGACGGCTTCCTGCGGATGGTGGTGGACGACGTGGTGCAGGGCCGCACGGGCGCGCTGCAGATCCACCCGGCGGGCTACATGGCGAGCATCGAGGCGCTGCCGCTCGAGCCGAGCCTGCCGTATGACGAGGCGCTGCTGTCCCGCATCCAGGCGGTGCCGGGGGTGGCGGGGGTATCGGGGCACCTGATCTTCTCGGGGCTGGTGAGCAACGGGCTGTCGCAGACGACGTTCCTGGGCCGAGGGCTGGATCTGGCGCGGGAGAAGCAGGCGGTGCCTCGGTTCGGCGTCGAGGTGCGCGCCGGGGGCCGGGTGCTGGCGCCCGGGGATCATGCCCAGGCGCTGCTGGGCAGCGAGCTGGCGCGCTCCTTCAAGGCCGTGCCCACGAACCAGAAGGCGGAGGGGATGGTGGACCGGGTCACCCTGGCGGCCTCCAGCCCCAAGGGGAGGGCCAACTCGTTGGACGTGGCGGTGGAGGGGCTGACCGAGTCGACGCTGCCCTTCGAGAACAAGCGCGTGGTGGCGGTGCCACTGAAGCTGGCGCAGGAGCTGCTGGGGATGGAGGGGCGGGTGACGGAGCTGGCGGTGGCGGTGGAGGACCTGGGGGAGCTGGATCAGGTCGCGGAGCGGCTCCGGGCGGCGTTGGGACCGGCCTACGAGGTGCACACTTGGCAGGAGCTACAGCCCTTCGTGCGAGACATCCTCCGCCGGCAGAAGTTCATGCTGGCGCTCATCTCCACCATCCTCTTCGTCATCATCCTGACGGGCATCATCAACACGATGCTGATGAGCGTGTTCGAGCGGGTGCGGGAGATCGGCACCATGCTGGCGGTGGGCGTGCGGCGGCGGCAGGTGCTGGGGTTGTTCTTGCTGGAGGCCGCGGTGTTGGGGTTGGTGGGCGGGGTGGGGGGCGTGGGGCTCGGCGCCGCGATCGTGGGAGTGCTGGCGGCGCGGGGGATTGCGATGGAGAACCTGGGCACGGGAGGGCCGGTGCTGCTGCGCCCGGAGCTGGACCTGCCGTTCGTGGCCATGGCGTTTGCCGTCGCGGTGGTGGGGGCGGTGGTGGCGGCGGCCTGGCCGGCCTGGAAGGCGAGCCGGTTGAACCCCGTGGACGCGCTGCGCTCGAGCTGAGGAAGCGCCTCGTCTGCGCTCCGGGCCGGCTCAGCCGTGCTTGCCCGCCTCCACGAGGGTCTCCACGAGGCGATCGATGTCGATGGGCTTGCCCAGGTGGTGCTGGAATCCCGCGCTGAGCGCCTGTCGCCGGTCCGCGTCGCCGACCAGCGCTGTGAGTGCTACCGCCGGGACATCTCCCCCTCGCTCGGGGCCCAGGGCCCTCACCCTGCGCAGGAGCGTGTAGCCGTCCTCTCCGGGCATCGCGATGTCGCTCAAGAGCACCTCGGGCCTGAAGTCCTCGACGAGCGCCAGCGCCGAGGCCGCTGAGGTCGCCGCACGGACCTCCGCTCCCTCCTGTCTCAGCAGCTCGGTGGTGGCTTCGCTCGTTCCTGGGTCGTCATCCACCATGAGGATCCGCAGGCCCCTGAGCCGCGGGGAGTCTCCACCGTTCCGGCGCTGAGGCGCGGCGCGGGCGGGCTCGGAATCAGGAGGGCTGGCCATGCCGGCTTGGGCCGCGCGGGCATCCATGAGCGGCAGGGTGACGGTGAAGGTCGCTCCCTGGCCCTTGCCCGGACTCTCCGCCTGCACGGTTCCGCCATGGAGCTCCACCAGGTGGCGCACGATCGCCAGCCCCAGGCCGAGCCCACCGAACACCCGGGTGCTCGAGCTGTCCTCCTGCATGAACCTGTCGAAGATGCGCGGCAGGAACTCGGGCTCGATCCCCGCCCCCCGGTCGCTCACCCGGAGCCTGGCGTGGCCGTTCAGGGGCTCGAGCACGACGGCCACCTGCTGGCCCTCGGGGGAGAACTTGATGGCGTTGGTGAGCAGGTTCCAAACCACTTGTTGCAGCCGCGTCGGATCGCCGGAGACCGGCCCGAGCGACTCATCCAGGGTGACCTCGAAGGTGATCGACTTCTTGTCGGCCTGCGCGCTCACGCTCTCGAGCGCGGCCCGGACCACCGCGGGCAGGTAGGCCGGCTGGAGCTGCACCCGGAGCTTGCCGGAGACGATGCGCGAGACGTCGAGCAGATCATCAATGAGCTGCACCTGGACCTTCGTGCTCCGCTCGATGGCCTCGCTGGCGCGCTTGAGCTTGGCGGCCTCCAGGTCCCCGCGGCGCAGCAGCTGCGCCTGCATCAGCATGGTGGACAGGGGGGTGCGCAGCTCGTGAGACAGGGTGGCCAGGAACTGGTCCTTCGCGCGGTTGGCCTTCTCGGCCTCCTCCTTCGCCCGCTGCGCATGGGCGAGCAGCTCCGCGCGCTCGCGCTCCGCCTGCTTGCGCTCGGTGATGTCCTCGATGGCGAGCAGGAGCATGGGGACGCCGGTGCGTGAGTGGACAGAGCGCGCGGAGAGCGACATCCGCCGGGTGCCCAGGCGCGGGAACGTGTGCTCGATCTCCAGGCCCTGGAGGAGCGTGTTCTTGGCGAGCATCCCCTCCAGCGCGGCTCGCAGCTCGGGGACGTCCCACGCGCCTCCACTCAGCGCGAAGAGGCTCTCCTTCTCGGTCTCGTCCGCCGAGGCGCCATAGGCCAGGTAGAAGGCCCGGTTCGCCGAGATGACGCGCATGCTCTCATCGAGCACCATGAGCGGCACCTGCACGGCCTCCACGATGCCCGTGGCGTAGTCGCGCGCCCACTCCACCTGGCTGACGTGGTGCTTGAGCGCGTCGATATCGACGAGCGACAGGATGGCGCCGTCGATCTTGTTCTCGGTCGTCTTGTAGGGCCGCACCTGCATCCGGTGCCAGCGGCCGGCCCGGTCCTGGATCTCGGCCTCCCGCCCCGTGGCCGTCTCGATCACCGCGGCGATCTGCGAGTCCAGATCCGCCACGCTGATGTTCAGCGCGATGTCCGCGAGCGGCCGCCCCACGTCGGAGGACAGGACGTTCATGATGCTGCGCGCCTTCGGCGTGAAGCGCCGGATCCTCCGCTCGAGATCCAGGATGAGGATCGGGATGTCGACGGTGTTGAGCAGGTTGACGAGATCTCCGTTGGCCTGGTTCAGCTCCTGGTTGCGGCTGTGGAGCTCGTCGTTGACCGTGGTCAGCTCCTCGTTGGTGGACTGGAGCTCCTCCTTCGCGGTCTCGAGCTCCTCGTTCATGCTCTGGAGCTCTTCATTGCCCGAGATGAGCTCTTCGTTGGCGGAGGCGAGCGCCTCGTTGGTGTGGGTATGCTCGTCGAGCAGGGACTGGAGGTAGTCCTTCGTGGCGGCCAGCTCGAGCTTCATCGCGGGGACACGGGGTGTCTCCCGCTTCGTCTCCTTCCGGGTGGTTCTTCCCCGGACGGGCTTGCCCGCCCGTTTCACGGCCAGGGCCCCCTCTTCGAACAGCACCAGGTAGAGGCGCTCCTTCTGCTCGGGCCTGTCCAGGACGGGGACCACGACGATGTCACAGAGCTGCCTGGCGCCACCCAAGCCCACCTGCACTCCCTCCATCCGGACGGCGGCGCTCTGCTTCTCCGCCTGGGCGAGCGCCGCGCGCAGCGGAGAGAGCAGCCCCTCGCGCGCCATCTTGAGGAGGTTGAACTGGGCCTCTCCCTCTGCGGGCTCGAGGTAGGGGCCGGTGTGCCCGCGAAACTGGAGGATCTCCATCTTCTCGTTGATGACGACGGCCGGCGGTACGTACCGGCTCAAGAGGAGGCGATCGATCCGCCTGGCCACCTCGGCGCTGGACCGGACGGGCTCGCTTTCAGCGCGGGCGCTCCCCGGCTTGCCTGGCGGGTGGAGCTCGGCGCCTCGCGTGAACTGGAGCATGCTGGGACCCTCCCGCCGCGCCAGGAGCTTGTGGGACTTGTTCACCGTCGAGAAGAGCTGACCGAACGCCGAGAGGCTCTCCGAGCGCCCGAGCAGGAGGAAGCCTGGGCTGTTCAGGCAGTAATGGAAGGTGGCCAGCACCCGCTTCTGGAGCGCGGGGGTGAAGTAGATGAGGACGTTGCGGCAGGCCACCAGATCCAGCCGGGAGAAGGGGGGATCCCGGGCGAGATCATGCCGGACGAACACGCACAGCTCGCGCACGCTCTTGGCGATGCGGTAGCCGCCATCGACCTGTGTGAAGTAGCGAGCCCTTCGCTCCATGCTCAGCTCTCGCAGGGCGCTGTCCGGATAGACCCCGGCGCGGGCCTTCTGGATGGCCTGCTCGCTGATGTCCGAGCCGAAGATCTGGATCGGATGCGGGCGCGGTTGGTCTCCCAGGAACTCCAGGAGGCAGATGGCGAGCGAGTACACCTCTTCCCCGGTGGAGCATCCCGCCGCCCACATCCGGAACGGGGCTCCCAGGGGCTTGTTCTTGAGCAGCTCGGGGAAGACATGCTGCTTCAGCGTCTCGAAGGCCTCGGGATCCCGGAAGAAGGAGGTGACGTGGATGAGGACATCCTCGGAGAGGGCCTGCGCCTCCGCGGGGGTCTCCTCGAGGAGCTTCACATAGCCCCGCAGGTCCACCACGTGGCGCAGCGCCATCCGGCGGGCGAGCCGTCGCTCGAAGGTGGCCGACTTGTATTCGCTGAAGTCGATCCGGACGGCATTGCGCACCAGGGAGAACAGCCGCTCGAGCGTCCCGCCATCATGGGCATTCTTGCGCCGCTCCGTCTCGTGGGCCGTGGTGTACGGGTGATGGGCCAGCCGCATGAGCTCCTGGGCGAGCTGCGGCAGCGGCAGGCAGGAGTCCACCACGCCGGCCTGGAGCGCGTTCTGGGGCATGTCCGCGAACTTCGCCGAGCGCGGCTCCTGCGCGAGCGTGATGCCACCCTCCGCCTTGATGGCCCTGAGCCCTTCGGTGCCATCCGAGCCAGTCCCCGAGAGGATGACTCCGATCGCGTGGCTGCCGCGCGCGGCGGCCAGGGAGCGCAGGAAGATGTCCACCGGCAGGTGCAGCTTGCGCGGCTCGGCCATTCGCGCCCGCAGGGTGATCACGTCATCCGCAAGCTCGATGTCGGCGCTCGGCGGGATGACGTAGATGTGGTTGGGCTCCACGCGCACTCCATGGGTGGCCTCGGCGACGGGCATCTGGGTCGCCTTGGCCAGGGCCTGGCTCAGGAGGCTGATGTGCGTGGGGGACAGGTGCTGGATGAAGACAAAGGACATCCCGCTGTCGGGCGGAAGGTGCTCGAGGAGCTGGGTGAACGCCTCGAGCCCTCCCGCGGACGCACCGACTCCGACAATCGGAAAGGACGTACTGGAGGCACGCTGGGGAGGCAGAGACGCGGTGCGCTGGGGCTTGGAACCAGAAGCGGCGGGACGCCTCGCCTTGGCGGCTCGCGCCGTGCTCATCCTCTTGTTCACTGAAGCCCCCATTCCCAACAGGTGTGCGCGTGATGCCAGCGGTATGGGCTTCATGGTGCTGGGAGTCAACGGACGAGGGAGGAGATGAAAGGTGGTGTCCTCTTCTGCCTACACATCTGGCAACCTGTTCTTCCCTCGGCGGCCGGAGGCGGTGCTTGGCCGGATGGGCATCGGCGGCAGGCCACAGGAGCCCTTGGCGCACGCCGGACGCGGGGGGCCTGCGCCTGCACCGCTTGCCGCGAGCGAGGTGCGGGACGTGGGCTGGGTGGGACCCGTGGACGCGCTACGCTCGAACTGGCGAAGCTCCGTTGGCAGGCCTCACGGAAAGGACCTTGAATGAAAGCCCTCATGCTCATGTTGCTTGCTCTGCTGGAGGCCAGCCCAGCGCTCGCGGTGGAGCCCACGCCGGAGGAGCTGCTCCAGCGCTACGACGAGGTGATGGGGCCACGCACCTTCGAGGCTGAGTCCCAGATGACGGCCTGGCGCGAGGACGGCAGCAGCCGCACGTATGAGCTGCGGATGTTGAAGGCGGAGGACGACAAGTCGCGCATCTGGTTCAAGGCTCCGGCCAGCGTGAAGGGCCAGGAGATTCTGCGGGTGGGAGACAACCTCTGGGTGTACCTGCCCAACCTGAAGCGGGCCACGCGGATGGCGAACCGGGACAGCTTCCAAGGAGGAGACTTCAACAACGCGGACATCCTGCGGGTGAGCTACTCGAGGGACTACGCGGGGAAGCGGGTGCCCTCGGACGTGCCGGAGACGTGGGCGTTGGAGCTGAAGGCGAAGTCACCGGAGACGGCGTATGACGCCATCAAGCTGTGGCTGCGCAAGTCGGACGGGCAGCCGGTGAAGGCGCAGTACTTCGGCACGAGCGGGCAGATGCTGCGCAGCGCCGAGTTCAGCGACTACACGGAGTTCGAGAAGGGCTACTCGCGCCCGGCGAAGGTGGTGATGCGCAACGAGCTGGTGAAGAGCCGCCGCTCGGAGCTGGTGCTGAAGTCGCTGAAGCGCGGGGTGGACGCGCCCTCGCAGCGCTTCACCCAGGCGGACCTGGGGCGCTGATCACCTTCATGCGCCTCCTGGGCTCCATCCTCCTGTTGCTCGCCGCCGCGCCGGCCCTGGCCGCGGAGGTGACCGGCTATGTGGAGAGCCGCACGCAGTACCAGCGCTCGCGGGTGCACGGCCTGCTCCCCACCGACGCGCAGCCCGAGCTTCAGCAGCTCCTGGAGTTCAACACGCAGCCTCGCCACGAGTACCGCCCTGGCGGCTTCGTGGCGGCGGACCTGTCCCTCTTCCTCGCGGGCGCGTGGAGCTACCGGGGACTGGATGCGGACGGCCAGGAGGTGGCAGTCCCCGTGCGGGAGGCCACCGCGGCCCGCCCCTTCGTCTCGCTCAGCGAGCTGTACGTGAGCCACGAGGTGAGGCCCGCGCTCCACCTGCTCGCGGGCAAGAAGCGCATCCTCTGGGGCTCGGGCTGGGCCTACAACCCCACGGACCTGCTCAACCCGCCCAAGGACCCGACGGACCCCAGCTCGCAGCGCGTGGGCGCGTACATGCTCCGCGTGGAGGTGCCCCTGGAGAAGTACACCTTCTCCCTGGTGGCCAGCCCCGCCGTGCTCGAGCAGGACAGCGGCCTGCCCCGAGCGCTCCTCGTCTACCCCGAGTGGAACAAGCGCGACCGCGAGCTGCACTACCTGGTGGCCGCTCGCGCCTATGCCCTGGTCGCCAACGCCGACCTGAACCTCATGCTCTTCCAGTCCAACCTCTACGGCGATGCCTTCGAGAACAAGACGCGCCTGGGGTTCTCCTTCTCGCGCTACTTCTTCAATGACTACGAGCTGCACCTGGAGGCGCTGGTCGGCCGAGGCTCGGACCGCAACTACCCCACTCCCGGGTGCCTGGACGGCCCTGAGTCCGCCGTGGCCTGCTTCCGCAATGGCGAGCCGCTCATCTCCCAGCGGCGCCTGGACGAGAAACGCCTGCGCCCCCACATCCTCGTGGGCACCCGGTACCAGTTCTCCGACGAGTCGCTGCTCTCCGCCGAGTACCTGTACCAGGCAGACGGGCTGACGCGCTCCGAGTTCCAGGGCTTCGTCAACGGGCTGTCGCTCCTGTCCGTGGCGCGCGGGCTCGGGCTGGACACCTCCCAGCTCCAGGGGCAGCTCCTCGGAGCAACGGAGGAGGGGCTCCCCCAGCGCTTCCGCTTCGTGCCCATCTCCCGCCACTACGCCTTCCTCACCTTCCAGAAGCCGAAGATCCGAGATGACTTCACCGTCTCCGCCACGGTGATCGCCAGCCTGGGAGACCTGTCCACGCTGCTGGCCCCGAGCGTCGCCTGGTCCACCACCGAGTGGATGACGCTCATCCTGTCCGGCTTCGTGCCCCTCCCCGGCCCCCGCTCGCTCGCCGCCACCGTGCCCACCACGGGCCAGCACGTGAGCGAGTTCGAGCTGCTCCCGTCCTCCTACCGCGTCCTGCTCCAGGCCCGCCTCTTCTACTGAGCGCCCCCATGCCGCCCCGCAACCTCATCGAGCTGAGTGCCATCACCAAGGACTACCTGCTGGGCAAGACCCGGGTCAGCGCGCTGCGCGGCGTGGACCTGAGCGTGAGCGCCGGCGAGTTCACCGTCGTCACCGGCCCCTCGGGCAGCGGGAAGACGACGCTGCTCAACATCATCGGCTGCCTGGACCGCGCCACCAGCGGCTCCTACCGGCTGGAGGACGAGGAGGTGGGGGATCGCGACTTCGATGCGCTCGCGGAGGTGCGCAACCGGAAGATCGGCTTCATCTTCCAGAGCTTCAACCTCATCCCCGTGCTGGACGTGGCCGAGAACATCGAGTTCCCCTGCCTGGTGCGCAAGGACGGCGAGGGCCGCGCGGCGCTGCGCAAGCGGGTGGAGGCGCTCGCGGACGCGGTGGGCCTGCTGCCCTACCTCCGCCACCGGCCGGAGGAGCTCTCCGGGGGCCAGCGCCAGCGCGTGGCCATTGCTCGCGCCCTGATTACGCAGCCCCGGCTCGTGCTGGCCGACGAGCCCACCGCCAACCTGGACTCGGCCACCAGCGAGCAGATCATCGACCTGATGCTGGCGCTCAACCGGGACAAGGGCGTCACCTTCCTCTTCTCCACGCATGATCCGCGGGTGGTCTCTCACGCGCGGCGCGCCCTGCACATCCACGACGGGAGGATGCTGCCCGGCGAGCTCACCCCCAGCGCGCCGCGGACCCAGGCCGGAGCGCCCTGAAAAACAAAAAGGGGACGCCCTCCGAGAGGAGGACGCCCCCATGCGGCTCCCAGAGGGAGCGCGGGAACTACTTGGTGTCCGCGGCGGTCTTCGGGGCCTCGGCCTTCTTGGCGCCCTTCTTCGCGGCGGGCTTGGCCTCGGCCTTGGCGGGCTTGGCCTCGGCCTTGGCGGGCTTGGCCTCGGCCTTCATCTCGGGCTTGGCCTCAGCCTTCATCTCGGGCTTGGCCTCAGGCTTCGCCTCAGCGGCAGGAGCCTTGGCCTCAGCGGCGGCGGCGGGCTTGGCCTCGGCGGGCTTGGCGGCCTCACCAGCGAAGGCAGTGGCGGCAACGAGAACGGCGGCGGCGATGATCTTCTTCATGACGGGTATCTCCAGGTTCGGGGCAAACACGGCGCGCAATGCGGCCGCGTCCACTGCCTGACAAAGCACCATCCATGCCAGTGAGAACCCCTCGAACTCTGGGCGGTCGGAGCTGTCCAGTGGGGAACTTTTCCTCAAAGTCGGCCCGGCGGTGGTGAAACCCTCCACAGGGAGTGTTTCTCGCACATGGAACCACACGCTCCGGGCTTCGGAGGCGCCCACCGGGGCCCACCCTGGGGGCCGGAAATGCAACGGGGGCGTCCCCTCATTAGAGGAGACACCCCCGCGCAATGGGTGCCTTGCGGCGACTGACTACTTCGAGCCCTCGGCAGGAGCGGCCTTGTCGGCCTTCTTGGAGGACTTCTTGGTGGTGGTGGTCTTCTTCTCGGTCTTGGTGTCGGCCTTGGTGTCGGCCTTCGCGTCAGCGGCCGGCGCGGACTCGGTGGTCTTCATCTCGGTCTTGGTCTCGGCCTTGGTGTCGGCGGCCGGCTTGGTGTCGGCGGCAAACGCGGCGGTGGAGGCGGCGATCACGACGGCGGCGATGAGGTTCTTCATGACGGGTAGCTCCGGTTTCAAGCAGACACGGCGCGAGATGCGTCCGTGTGCACCCCCTCTCCAGAGCACCCTTCGTGCCACGCGCCCCCCCTCTGAGCGTCAGACCCCGAATGTCTACTCCCGGGGAAATCCTCCACATTTTGAACACCAACGATGAGGATGTTCTCCCCAGGAGCAAGCGTGCTGTCTTTGACGACTTCCCCCCTCTTCTGCAATGTGCGGGGCATGCGGTACCTCTTCATCGCCGCGGTGGCTGCGTGGTGGGGGGTGGGGTGCGCGACGGTCCCACCTGCCGCGCTCCCACCGGTCCAGGTTCAGGTGCAGGAATCGGCGGAGTGGCAACTCCTCTATGAGGAGGAGCGCGCCCGTTCGGAGGAGCTGGCCCAGCGGCTGGCGGCGGCCGAGGCCGCCCTGGAGGTGCGCCGGCTGGAGAATGCCGAGGCGGAGCAGTCCCGGCAGATGCTGAGCGAGGAGCTGGCGCACGTGGAGTCCGAGCGCCATCTGCTGGAGGAGCACAACGCCCAGCTCCAGGCCCGGCAGAAGGAGCTGGCCGAGATGCACGAGCAGATGGCGGACGTGTGGTTCGAGTCGGCGCTGTCCCGGGCCCGGCGGCACAGCCCGCCGCCCGAGCCCCCGGCCCCAGAGCCGCCGCCCGAGCCCGAGGATGCAGAGGGGGCCTCGCCCTGAGCGCCTCGTGAACTCGCGCGCTCCCATTCGCGGCTACCGGGCCGGCTTTCTCTTCGCCGTGACCCTCCTGTCCGCCGTCGCGGGCTTCACCTTGTGGACGGAGGTGCGCTCCAGCCACCGGGTGGAGACGCTCGTTCGAGAGGCCCTCGAGCGGGCGAGCCTGATCGGCCGCATCCGCGTGGACGCGCTCTCGCTGGAGAGCGCCATCGAGGCCCACATCCGCGCCTCGGATGACGAGGAGCGCAAGGCCGCCAACGCGGTGATGGAGGACATCCTCGAGGGCATCCGCCGCTCCACCGAGGCCTACACGCGCAACCTGCCACCGGGAGAGAAGGTGGCCTGGCAGCAGTTCAACGCCGCGTGCCAGAAGCTGGCGGACTCGGTGAGGACCGCCGCCGTGCTCTCCCACCGCCGCGAGGCGGAGCGGGCCCGGCACCACCTGGCCGAGCGCATCCGCCCGCTGGTGACGGAGGTGGACACGCTGGCCACCCAGCTGGCGGAGGAGAACGCGGACGAGGCGCAGGAGCTGGTGGGGCACCTGGCCTACCTGCGGGTGCGCAACACGGCGGTGGGCGCCGGGGTGACGCTGGTGGCGGTGTTCATCTCGCTGCTGGTGGGCTGGCGGATCTCCACGGTGCTGCGGCGGCAGGAGGACACCATCCAGCGGCAGATTGAAGAGCTGGGCCGCGTCAACCAGGAGCTGGACGCGTTCACCCGCCGGGTGGCGCATGACTTGATGGGGCCGCTGGCGCCGCTGAAGGGCTACCTGACGTTGATCCGGCGCACGGGCGCGGTGCAGGACGCGGGGGCGCTGGAGATGCTGTCCCAGTGCGAGTCGAGCGCGGTGCGCATGGGCGAGCTGATTGAGGCGCTGCTGCGCTTCTGCCGCTCGGGCACGCGGGGCGAGCACACCTCGGCGGAGCTGGACACGGCGGTGAGCACGGTGCTGCTGGAGCTGGCGCAGACGGCCGCGGCCCAGGGCGTGGCGCTGGAGCGCGAGCTGGAGCCCCGTGTGCGGGTGGACTGCCCCAACCAGCTGCTCCAGGTGATCGCGCGCAACCTGGTGTCCAACGCGGTGAAGTACACGGCGGGGCGGCCCGCGCCGCGCGTCTCGGTGCGTGTCTTCCGGGAGGGCGGCGAGGCGGTGCTGCGGGTGGAGGACAATGGTATCGGCATGAGCGCGGCGACGCGGGGCTCGCTCTTCCAGCCCTTCTTCCGCGCGCCGGAGGCTCGGGGGCTGCCGGGCCATGGGCTGGGGCTGGCCACCGCGAAGCGGCTGGTGGAGGCGCACGGGGGCACGTTGGTGGTGGACTCGCAGGAGGGGGTGGGTACGACGATGACGGTTCGCCTGACGCTGGTGGCTGTGCCCGAGGCCGCGGGGCCTGAGGCGGCTTCTGCTGCTCGGAGGGTGACGTCATGACCACGGTGCGAATCCTGGCCGTGGACGATGATCCTCACGCGAGGGATCTGCTCCAGCGGCTGCTGGGCACGCTGGGCGAGGTGCTGCTGGCCCCCGATCCGAAGCGCGCCGCCGAGCGGCTGGCGGAGGATGGGCCGTTTGATCTCGTGCTCACGGACATGGCGATGCCCAACCCGGGCGATGGGCTGCAGGTGCTCCAGGCGGTGAAGACGCGGCTGCCGGACACGCCGGTCATCGTGGTGACGGCGTTCGGGAACATCGAGGGGGCGCTGGACAGCATCCAGCAGGGCGCCTTCGACTACCTGGCCAAGCCGTTCGACGTGGACGCCATCCTGCGGGTGGCGCGGCGGGCGCTGGAGCAGAAGCGGCTGGTGGAGGAGAACCGCTCACTGCGCAAGCAGGTGGAGCGCAGCACGCTGGTGGGCCGCAGCCCCGCGCTGCTGGAGGTCTACAAGCAGGTGGCGCGGGCGGCGACGACGCACGTGCCGGTGCTCATTACGGGCGAGACGGGGACGGGCAAGGAGATGGTGGCGCGCGCGCTGCACAGGCGCTCGCCGCGCGCGAAGGAGACGTTCATCCCGGTGGATTGTGGCTCCATCGCCGAGTCGCTGATGGAGAGCGAGCTGTTCGGGCACGCGCGAGGGGCCTTCACGGGAGCGATGGGAGCCCGGCGAGGTGTGTTCGAGGAGGCCAACGGCGGCACGCTGTTCCTGGACGAGATCGGCGACGTGGGGCCGAAGGTGCAGTCGCAGCTCTTGCGCGTGCTGCAGGAGGGGGAGATCCGGCGGGTGGGCGAGAGCTCCCCGGTGAAGGTGGACGTGCGGGTGGTGGCGGCGACGAACAAGGACTTGAAGGAGCGGGTGGCGGAGGGGTTGTTCCGCGAGGACTTGCTGTACCGGCTGGACGTGGTGCACCTGCACCTGCCGCCGCTCCGCGAGCGGAAGGAGGACATCCCGGCGTTGGTGGAGCACTTCGCGGCGCTGCACGCGCGGGGAGGGGTGCGGCCGGTGGTGACACCCGAGGGGATGGCGCGGCTGATGGCGTATGACTGGCCGGGCAACGTGCGGCAACTGGAGAACGTGGTGGCTCGGGCGCTGGCGCTCAACGTGACAGGGGTGCTGGGGCCGCAGGACTTCCCGGAGCCCATCGGAGACGCGTCGAAGAAGGCCACGGGGCTGGCGGAGGACATGCCGAGCCTGGCGGAGCTGTCGCGCCGGTACGCGGCGCATGTGCTCCAGCACGTGGGCGGCAACAAGAGCGAGGCGGCACGGCTGCTGGGAGTGGACCGCAAGACGCTCTACAAGCTGCTGGAGTCAGCCGAGCCCGAGGAGCGCTGAGCCTCATCAGGGAGGGTACCTGCCCGTGCTCACAGGCCCAGGCCGCTGGCCGAGCAGCTCTCGGCGGCGCTGGAGCACGTCCTGGACGGGATCCCACGTGCCACAGACCCAAGGAAGCACGTCCTCCACGATGGCCTTGCGCACCTCCTGGGCGGCCTCCTCCGCGGAGAGCCGAGGCGGCTCCTCGCTGTCGCCGAGGGCCCAGGTGATCACGGACCTGTTGCCCAGCGCGCGGCAGGCGCTCAGGACGGCCGAGCCCAGGAAGCCGCCCTCCGCGGAGTCGAGCGGCTCCGTGCCACGGGTCCACTCCGCGCGCTGCTCATCGGTGGCCACACACAGGGTGGCGAACGTGGTGGCCCAGGAGGCCGAGAACGCGGACGGCGCGCAGAGCTGGCTCGGGATGAAGTCTCCCAACTGGACCGCTGTCCGCGCGGCCGTTTCATTCGGATCGCACAGCCAGTCCTCCACGGCATGGAGGGCATCCCGAGGCGAGCCGTTCAACGAGTACTGTACCTCCCAGAATCCGACGACTCGTCGCGCCGCTGCCAACGCGATGCGCACACACAGCTCACGGCCGTAGGGAAGGAAGCCCGCGGCCCAGCGGGAGAGCGCCTTGTCTGGGGGTTCGGTGGGCTCCTGTGGAGCGGGCTGCTCCAGGAGCCGGACGGCGCGCTCGTCCCGGAGCTGCTCGGGGCTGGGCGCCGGCTTCTCGGCGGAGAGCTGGCCGCGCGCGATGCTGTTGACGGCCGTGTAGATGAGCCCCTCGAGTCTGGTGACGGGATACACGCGGCGCAGGGCGGGCTGGGTGGGCTCGGCCCGCACGCCCAACTGCGCGACGAGCTCGAGGGCGCGCGCACAGGCCAGCACGTGGCGGTCATTCCGGTCGGACTTCTCCGCGACCAGGATCTCCTGTTGGAGGAAGTCGAGCGCCCGGGGCTCATCGAACCCGAGCAAGGCGGCGATGGCCTCGAGCCGGTTGGCGTCATCCAGGATGATCTGCTCCTCGAGCGCGGTGCGAACCTCCGGATCGGGCGCAGGCAGCCGGGCGAGGATCCGAAGCGCGTATCGCCTCACCCGCTTGTCCGGATCCGTCAGGCGCTCGAGCGCGGCGCGGCGAACCTCGGAGGGGAGTGGGCCTTGGAGCCTGGACAGGGTGTGCGCGGCCTCGGTCCGCACAGCTGGCTCATGACGGCTCGCGAGACACGCGAGCAGCTCTCGAACGGCGAGAGGGGTCGGGCGAAGCGGGAACTCCGCCAGCACTCGAAGCGTCAACCGCCGGAGTTGGAGGCTGTGAACGTGGAGCGTCTCCAGCAGTGCGGGGATGGCGCACGTGGGTGTCGGTTTGATCCGCGCCAGCGTCTCGACACAGTGCAGGCGGATCCGGATATCGAGAGGGCTCTTGGGCGACAGCTGCTTCGTCCGCAGCGTCTCGATCAAGGCCGGCACGGCGGCGAGCCCCGCGCTGATCAACACCTCCGCGGGCTGAGGCCCGCCGATGTAGTGGCCCCAGGGATGCTGGACGAACTCCGAGATCCACTCCCGGACAGTCTTGCCCTCCACGCGCCAGTCTTTGTGTTGGAGGGCCCGGTCCAGACGACGCAATGACTCGATGTCGTCCGGCCGGGCCTTGTGCCTCAGGTGTTCGAGTTCATCGCTCATCGCGGCACCAGTCTAACCGTTTGGACGGGCGCCCGACGCGCGCTGACACAGCGGTCTGACGTGCCGCGGAGGCCCGAAAATCGGCCCCAATCCGCTCTGGCGGAGCGGATTTTTTTGTCAGACCTCCCACGTATCACTGTGCCCGTTCAGCCACTTTCAAACGAGGGGAACGATGAGCACTGAGGTGATCGATAACCGCGTCGAGGTCGTCTTCAGCTTTGACACCACGGGCAGCATGTATCCGTGTCTGGCGCAGGTGCGGAAGAAGGTGGGCGCCACCGTCTCGCGGCTCATGAAAGAGATTCCGGGCATCCGCATCGGGATCATCGCTCATGGCGACTACTGCGATGAGGGCTCCACCTATGTCACGAAGAGCCTCGACCTGACGGATGACAAGGACGCCATCGTCCGCTTCGTCGAGCGCGTCGAGGCCACGGGCGGCGGTGATGCGCCCGAGTGCTACGAGCTGGTGCTGCACCAGGCGCAGAAGCTGTCGTGGACGGCCGGGTACACGAAGGCGTTCGTGCTCATCGGCGACGACGTGCCGCACGGGCCGAGCCAGAACCCGCGCAAGCTGGACTGGCGCGTGGAGGTGGATGCGCTGGGGCGGATGGGCATCCCCGTGTACGGCGTGCAGGCGCTCAACCGGCGCCACGCGACGCACTTCTACAAGGAGCTGGCGCAGAAGTCCGGCGGCTTCCACCTGAGCCTGGATCAGTTCGCGTACATCACCGATACGCTGCTGGCCATCTGCTACAAGCAGTCGGGGGACATGAAGCTCCAGGCGTACGAGGCGGAGGTGGCCAAGGAGGGCCGCCTGACCCGTGGCCTCAACACCCTGTTCAACACCATGCTCAAGCGCGCGACGCCGACCGTGTACGCGGACACGGATCTGCGCGCCGTACCCACGGGCCGCTTCCAGTTCCTGGATGTGGACTCGGACACGCCCATCAAGAACTTCGTCACGGAGAACGGCCTCAAGTTCAAGGCGGGCCGCGGCTTCTACGAGTTCACCAAGACCGAGACCATTCAGGGCCGCAAGGAGATCGTCCTCATGGATCGCAAGACGGGCGACCTCTTCAGCGGCGACGGCGCGCGGGAGCTGCTCGGGCTGCCTCCGGGAGAGACGGCGCGCATCCGCCCGGCCAACCTCGAGAAGTACGTGGTGTTCGTCCAGAGCACCTCCAACAACCGCAAGCTGATGGGTGGCTCACGCTTCCTCTACGAGGTCGAGGACTGGGACGGCGCTCGGGCTTGAGCCCGGCTATGGTCTCCTCCAACGGCCGCTGGCTCGAGGGAGGAGCACCATGCCTCAGTACGACTTCGATCTGTTCACGATTGGCGCGGGCTCGGGAGGCGTGGCCTCCAGCCGCCGGGCAGGTTCCTACGGCGCCCGGGTGGCCATCTGCGAGGACGATCGCGTGGGCGGCACCTGTGTCCTCCGCGGCTGTGTCCCCAAGAAGCTGCTCGTCTACGGCGCCCACTTCCGCCATGACTTCGAGGATGCCGCCGGCTTTGGCTGGTCCGTCCCCGAGACCAAGCACGACTGGAAGAAGCTCCAGGCCGCCAAGGACAAGGAGCTGGACCGGCTCAACGGCGTGTACAAGCGCCTGCTGCGGGACTCGGGCGTGCAGCTCATCGAGGGCCGGGGGCGCATCGTGGATCCCCACACGGTCGAGGTGGCCGGCCAGCGCTACACGGCGGCCCACATCCTCGTGTCCACCGGCTCGCGGCCCTTCCTCCCCGAGCTGCCGGGCATCGAGCACGTCATCACCTCGGATGGCGCGCTCAGCCTGAAGGAGCTGCCGCGCCGGATCATCATCGTCGGCGGGGGCTACATCGGGGTGGAGTTCGCCGGCATCTTCAACGCCATGGGCGTCAAGGTGACGATCCTCATCCGCGGCGACACCGTGCTGCGCGGCTTCGATGATGACGTGCGCGCGTTTCTCACCCAGGAGATGCGCAAGAAGGGCGTCGACATCCGCTCGGAGGTGTTCGTGCGAGACATCGAGAAGCGCTCGGACGGCACCCTGAGCGTGCTCACGCGCATGGGTGACACGCTCGAGGCGGATGCGGTGCTGTTCGCCACGGGCCGGGCCCCCAACACCCAGGGGATGGGGCTCGAAGAGGTGGGCGTGAAGCTGAACGAGCGCGGGGCGGTGAAGGTGGATGAGGGCTCGCGCTCCTCCGTGCCCAACATCTACGCGGTGGGAGATGTGACGGACCGCCTCAACCTCACGCCCGTGGCCATCGCCGAGGGGCGCGCCCTGGCCGAGACGCTCTTCAACAACAACCCCATGCGGATGGACCACTCGGGGGTGCCCTCCGCGGTGTTCAGCCAGCCCCCGGTGGGCACGGTGGGGCTCTCGGAGCTCGAGGCGCGTGAGCAGCACGGCGCGATGGATGTGTACGTGTCCAGCTTCCGGCCCATGAAGTACACGCTGAGCGGCCGCGACGAGCGCTCGATGATGAAGGTCATCGTCGAGCGGAAGACCCAGCGGGTGCTGGGCTTCCACATGGTGGGCGCGGACGCCCCGGAGATCATCCAGGGGCTGGCGGTGGCCTTCAAGTGCGGCGTCACCAAGAAGCAGCTCGACTCCACCGTGGGCATCCACCCCACGGCGGCCGAGGAGTTCGTCACCATGCGTGACAAGCGCCCCGACCCCGAGGCGAGCGCCGAGGAGGAGCTCGGCCAGGACGCCGTGAAGATGTGAGCCAGCGCACCGGAGGGCTGGTAGGGTCCGCGCCCGCTCCAACCCTTTCCTGAGAGTGACTCCATGGTCTCGGCCATCTTCAACCCGGCGCGCTGGAAGGCCGTCGAGGGCTTCAACTTCAAGGATCTCACCTTCCACCGGGCGGTGGAGCAGGGCACGGTGCGCATCGCCTTCAACCGCCCCGAGGTGCGCAACGCCTTCCGGCCTCGCACGGTGGACGAGCTGGCCACGGCGCTGGATGCCACGCGCTTCATGACGGACGTGGGCTGCGTGCTCCTCACCGGCAATGGGCCCTCGCCCAAGGATGGGGGCTGGGCGTTCTGCTCGGGCGGAGACCAGCGCATCCGCGGCAAGGACGGCTACAAGTACGAGGGCGAGGAGGGCAAGGTGGATCCCGCGCGCCTGGGGCGCCTGCACATCCTCGAGGTGCAGCGGCAGATCCGCTTCATGCCCAAGGTCGTCATCGCCGTGGTGCCGGGCTGGGCGGTGGGCGGCGGGCACAGCCTCCACGTGGTGTGCGACTTGACGCTGGCCAGCAAGGAGCACGCCCTGTTCAAGCAGACGGATCCAGACGTGGCCAGCTTCGACAGCGGCTACGGCTCGGCGCTGCTGGCGCGGCAGGTGGGGCAGAAGCGCGCTCGCGAGGTCTTCTTCATCGGCCGCAACTACACGGCGGAAGAGGCCTTCCAGATGGGCATGGTCAACGCGGTGGTGCCGCACGCGCAGCTCGAGGAGTTCGCGCTCGACTGGGCCGCCGAGATCAACACCAAGAGCCCCACCGCCATCAAGATGCTCAAGTACGGCTTCAACCTGCCGGATGACGGGCTGGTGGGCCAGCAGCTCTTCGCCGGCGAGGCCACGCGCCTGGCCTACGGCACCGAGGAGGCCCAGGAGGGCCGCGACGCCTTCGTGCAGAAGCGCAAGCGCAACTTCTCGCGCTTCCCGTGGACGTACTGAGGGCTTATTGAAGCTCAGGGCCTCGGCTCACGGGCCTGGGCCTGAGACCGGGCCAGGGCCTCAGCTCACCACGGAGACGGTGACGCGGCGGCGGTGCGGCGAGGTCCGGTGCTCCCAGACGTAGATGCCCTGCCACGTGCCCAGGTCCGTCGCCCCATCCTGGACGGGGATGGACAGCGAGCTCTGCGTCAGCACCGTGCGCACGTGGGCCGGCATGTCATCCGGCCCCTCCGCGTCGTGCTGGAACAGCGAGTCCCCATCCTTCACCAGCCGCGCGAAGAAGGACTCCAGGTCCCTGCGCACGTCCGGGTCCGCGTTCTCGCAGAGGATGAGCGAGGCGCTGGTGTGGTGCAGGAACACCGTGCACAGGCCCTGGCGGGCGCCGCTCTCCTTCACGGCGCGCTGCACCTCGGGGGTGATGTCGTGGAACCCCCGGCCTCGCGTGGACACCGTCAGCTCCCGGGCGTGGTACACGGCGCGCTCCTCCTCAGCGGGCCGGGAGCCGCGCCACGAGGAAGTCCGCCAGCTTCTCGAGCTCCTCGGGCGCGATGGTGTGCGGCCCATCGAAAGGTACGAACTCCACCTTCAGCCCGGCCTCTGTCAGCAGCCCGTGCAGGCGCTCGGCAGCCTGGTAGGGGAGGATGTCGTCGTACCGGCCGTGGCCCTGGAACACCGGCATCCCCTTGCGGGCCGCGGCTTTGGCCTTCCACTCCTCCCGAGCGATGAGCGTGCCCGAGAGGATGCACAGGCCCGCGGGCGGCTCCTCCAGGCGCAGGGCGACGTCCGTCGTCACCATGCCGCCCTGGCTGAAGCCTCCCAGCACGATGCGCCCATACGGCAGGCCCGTCCCGGCCGACAGCGCGGAGAGGGCGCTCATCACCGCTCGGCGAGCGGCCGGAAGCCCCTCGGGCACGTTGCGGGCGTACGCGTCCCAGTCACGCTGCCGCCCCGTCAGCAGCTCCATGGGCAGGTGGAACCAGGCCCGGCTGGAGGGCATCCCCAGCTCCATCAGCGACAGCGGCGCCGCGGGGAACACGAAGCGGACGTGGCGCGCCAGATCGGGCCGCAGCGCCATCAGCTCGGCCGCCAGCGGCACCAGGTCCGTCGCCGGCGCCCCGTAGCCGTGGCACAGGAGGAGGGCGAGCTCGGGAGCGGCCCCCGGAGGCAGGGCATCGACGATCTGGCAGTCCAGCTCTCCGAGCCGTGTGGAGACGCGTTTCATGGCGCGCCTACGGCTGCTTGTCGCTGATGGTGACCTTCTTGATGACCACGGGCGTCGCCGGCACGCTGGTCCCGACGGTGGGCACCTTGGAGATCTTCTCCACCACGTCGTAGCCCTTCACCGTCTCGCCGAAGATGGTGTGGTGGTTGGTGAGCCAGGGCGTGGCCGCCACGGTGATGAAGAACTGGCTGCCGTTGGTGCCCGGGCCGCGGTTGGCCATGGCCAGGATGCCCGGCTTGTCGAACGTGCGGCCGCTCTGGAACTCGTCCTCGAAGGCGTAGCCCGGGCCGCCAATGCCCTTGCCGAGCGGATCTCCTCCCTGGATCATGAAGTTGGGGATGACGCGGTGGAAGAGGGTGCCGTCGTACAGCGGGCGCGTCGTCATCTCCAGGGTGGCGGGGTCCTTCCACTCCTTCTGGCCGCTGGCCAGGCCCACGAAGTTGGCCACCGTCTTCGGCGCGTCCTTCGAGAAGAGCTTCACCACGATGGTGCCCTCGCTCGTCTCCAGGGTGGCGTAGAGCTCCTTGCCCTCCATCGCCTCCTTCTGCCAGCCCGTGAGGTTGGCCGGAGGCGGAGCCGGGGTGGCGCTCTGGGCGGCGGAGCCCTGCTGAGCGGCGGAGCCCGGCGGCGGCTTGAACTCGGAGCCCTTCACCGAGGAGGAGGCGGTCTCGGGCGGCTTGGCCGGAGTGGTCTCCTTGTCCTTGTCCTTGGAGCAAGCGGTGAGAGCGAGCAACAACAGTCCAGTGGTCAGGATTCGGGTGTGCATGGCGCGCGCATCCTAACGCCAAGCCGGGCCGGTGGCGCTAGTTTCTGTAGCGTTTCCGGTGGGTTACGCAGAGCGCCACTCTCGGAGCACGGCCTCTCCCTGATCGACCACGGCTTGGAGCAGCGCATCCACGTCGGCCCGAGTGGCCCGGTGGTTGACGTTGCACGCGCGGATGGCGAAGGCGCCGTTCACCACCGTCTGGGAGGGCACGGCCGCCCCGCTCTCCTGGACGCGCAGGAGGATCTCCGTGTTGAGCCGATCGAGCTGCTCGGCCGAGAGCCCCTCGGCACGGAAGCGGAAGCACGCCACGTTGAGCGGCGCGGGCGCCAGGAGCTCGAGGCGTGGATGGGCCTCGATCTTGCCGACGAGGTAGCGCGTCTGCTCGACGTTCTGCTCGATGAGGCGCGCGAAGGAGTCCACACCGTACGCCTTGAGGCACATCCAGGCCTTGAGCGCCTTGAAGCTGCGGGTCAGGTCCACGCCTCGGTCGGAGAAGGGGAACCCGCCCGCGCTGACGCCGCGAGGCTGCCGGGCGATGTAGCTGGGCGCGAGCGCGAACGTTCCGGTGTGGGCCTCCGGGTGACGGACGAGCACGCAGGCGATCTCGAAGGGGAGGTACATCCACTTGTGCAGATCAAAGGCCAGCGAGTCCGCGCGCTCGATGCCCGAGAGGAGCGGCGCGAGCTTCGGAGACAACCGGGCCAGCGCTCCGAATGCACCGTCCACGTGGAACCAGAGTCCCTGCTGCTGGCAGAAGTCCGCGAGCGACTGCAGATCATCGACGGCGCCCGTGTTCACGGTGCCGGCGGAACCGACGACGCAGAGGGGCCGGTGCCCGGCGGCCACATCGGATGCGACCGCGGCTCGGAGCGCCGAGACATCCATCCGGAACTGCGTGTCGACGGGGATGCGGCGCAGCCAGTCGGTGCCGATGCCGAGCAGCTCCACGCCCTTCTGTACCCAGCCATGGGTCTCAGTGGAGCAGTACACCGTGAGCCGGGGCCCACCGCTCTGGAGTCCCTGCTTCCGCACGTCCACGCCCGCCTTTGCGTTCCGGGCCACGGCGAGCCCGAGGATGCTGGCCATGGTGCCGCCCGATTCGAGGACTCCGCTGGAGTTCTCCGGGAAGCCCATGAGCGCGGCGAGCCAGGAGACGACCTTCTGCTCGACGAGCGCGGGAGCCTGATTGAAGCCCGCGAGGTGCGGATTCATGCCCGAGGCGAGCATGTCCGCGAGCATCGCGAGGGGAATGCCGTTGCCCTGGACCCAGCCGAAGAAGCGCGGGTGGAGGTTGCCATTGGGGTAGGGGAGGACGTCGCGACGGAACTCCTCGTAGACGGCGGCCTCTCCCTGCGGCTGGCGGGGCACGGGTTCACTCAGGAGGGCGGACCGGGTGGCTTCGGGCACCAGCCTCCAAGCGGGCTGCTCGCGGAGGGTCGAGAGGTGGTCGACCATGTCATCGAGCATCCGATGCCCGAGCTCCCTGAAAGCCGCCCAGTCATGGGGATCCAGAGTGAGTTCCTGGGAGCCTGGTCCCGCCGCCTTGTCCGTGTCACGCGCCATGCTGTCTCCGTGGAGCCAATTGCGCGTGGACTCTCTGTCACCCCAGGGCCAATCTCCACCCGGAACTTGCGCTGGATTGCAGCGCCACGGTCAGCGCAGCTCGCGGATGGTCGCTCGGGCATTGCCGAGCAGATCCCGCTTCTTCAAGTCCAAAGCGCGGCCCCGGCGCTGGAAGGCGCTCCGGATGATCCGAGCGCGCGTCTCCGCCGGGTAGTAGTCCGTCGGCTTCACCGCCTCGAACGCCTCGTGCGCTCGGAGGAACTCGCAGAGCGAGTCCGGCTTCGCGCCCAGCTCCGCCAGCACCAGCCCCGCGAACCGGTCCGCCTTGGCCTCCTCCTCACGGTAGAGGGCGTCCAGCTTCGCCTTCGTCATCCCGCGCGGATCCAGCTCCTCCGGCCACGCCCACGGCTGGTGCCCAATCTCGTGCCCCAGCACCGCCACCATCAGATCGTCATCGTCTCCGTGGCGCTCCAGCAGCTCCACGCCCATGGAGATCTCCCCGTCCCGGGAGATGCACGCGTTCTCTCCCTCGCACAGCTCCAGGGACAGCTCCTCGCCCGAGCGCCCCAGCAGCTCGGCGATCTGATCCTTCACGTACTCGAGCTTCTTCAGGCTCTTGCCCAGCTTCGGGTGCTTGCGGCGATCCACCTTCTTCGGCGGACGCTTGCCGAACAGCAGCACGCTCATCGGGTGCATCCCCGGTGGAGGCGTCCAGACCGTCTGGCCTCCGCCGAGCTGCGTCGAGGTTCCAATATTGCTGGAACTGATCTTCATGGCCCGGCCAGCATAACGGGTGGCCCGGCGCTTCGCTCGCCTCCGAGCCCCACCGGCCCCACCGGCCCATCAGGACTCCAGGGCCAGCGCCACGGCGGCCTCGGTGATGTCTCCCGGGTTGTAGTTGGCGAAGCCCGGCAGACCTGTCAGCGCCGCCTCCGCGTGGTCCATGTCATCCAGCCGCACCACCCGCGAGCCGGGGATCTCCGCGTCCACCTGCGCCACCAGCCCGTCACTCGGCAGCTGGTAGCGCTCGAAGATGTAGCGGGCCACCGGCCACAGCAGCGAGCGCATTGAATAGCGCGAGGTGGCCAGCGCCACCGTGGGCACCTCCCCCGCATAGGGGTGCTTGCGCACGAACTCCATCCGGCTCGGGTAGCGCAGATCCTCCACCGAGCTGGACACCCCGTAGAAGAACAGCGGGAACGCGATGCCCAGCATGCGCCGCAGCTCCGGCGTGTCCGTCATGTCATGCGCGATGGGCGAGCCCCCATACGGCCCCTGGAGGGCCACCACCGCGCGCACCCGCGGGCGCAGCTCCGGGTACATCGCCAGCGTGGACACGCACTCCACCGCGCCCTTGCTGTGGCCCACCAGCACCACCGAGCGGTTGAAGAAGGCCGCGTCCTCCAGCGCCTTGCGCACCACCTCGACGTTGCTCTCGAGCGAGCCCTCCGTGTCCACCTGCACCTCGCGCGTCTCCAGCCCCCGGCGCTCCAGCCGAAGCTGGTTGTCCACCAGGTAGCCGAACATCTCGTCCCCCAGCAGCCCCTTCACCAGCAGGTACTGGTGGCCCTTGGCCTCGGCCGGCAGCACCGGCTCGCCGTGACGCACCTTGGCGAGGAGCTCCCGGAAGCGCGGCGTCACCTCCGTGGTCGGCGCGGACTCGGCCCGGAACCACCCCGCCAGGCCCGCACAGCCCGGCCCCTTCCACGGCGCCGCCGGAGGCAGGCCTCGAAGGGCGCGCACCATCCGGGCGATGGCCCCCGGCGTCGGGCCTGGAGCCGGGACGTGCTCGGGAGAGGTGGGGGACGACTCGGGAAGATCGGGAGGGAGCTCCGACGAGGCCATGATTCCCGCAGCGTACCGGGTGGGGCCCCACCTCCGCCAACCCCCCTCCGGAAGGACTCACCTCCGAGGGCCGGGCTCGTGCTAGAAAGTCCCCAGTCTGGGAGGTCGCCAACGCTGACCACGGGACAGGAATGGCTGGTGGACGCGAGCGCCTGCGCGCCCGAGCGTCTCAAGGACCGGGCCGCGCTGGCCGCCCTCTTCGAGGAGCTCATCGTCCTGCTGGAGCTCAAGGTGGTGGGCCAGCCGCAGTGGCACGTGTTCCCCGAGCCCGGAGGCGTCACCGGGCTGGCGCTGCTGGCCGAGAGCCACCTGGCCATCCACACCTTCCCCGAGCACGGCTTCGCCGCGCTCAACCTCTACTGCTGCCGCCCCCGCCCCCGCCCGGACTTCGAGGCGCTGGTGGCCCGGCACCTGGGCTCGCGGGAGTGTCAGGTGCGTGAGCTGGCGCGGGGGGTGAGGGCGTGACGCAGGGAGCTTGTCCCTCGTGTGGAGCGCCCGTGGAGTTCACCGCGGGCTCCGCCCAGGTGCTCATCTGCGCCTACTGCCAGACGGTGGTGGCGAAGAAGGGCGTCAACCTCGAGGCGCACGGGAAGATTGGCGCCATCGTGGACACGGACTCGCCGCTGCGGCTGGGGCTGGAGGGCCGCCACGCCAAGGTGGGCTACAAGCTGGTGGGCCACCTCCAGAAGGACCACGGCGCGGGCCCGTGGGACGAGTGGTACGTGGAGTTCGAAGACGGGCGCACCGGCTGGCTCAGCGAGTCCGAGGGCACCTTCCACCTCATGTTCGAGGCCGGGGTGGAGGAGGGGCTCAAGCTGGACGAGGCGTACCCGGGCCAGCGCCTGCGCCTGCGCAACCGCCCCTTCGTGGTGGAGGAGCGAGGCCACGGGCACGTGGCCTCCGCCGAGGGCCAGCTCCCCAGCGATGTGGACCCATCACAGGACGGCTACTACGTGGACGCCACGGGGCCCAAGGGCGCCTTTGCCTCGCTGGACTTCGGCACCCGCGCGCACAGCCCGGAGGTGTTCCTGGGCCAGCGGCTCTCCGTGGAGCAGCTCGGCATTCCGTTGGATCAGCTGCGCCCCCGGGTGCGCAAGGTGGGGTTGCAGCAGGCGCGGTGTCCCCAGTGCAGCGGCGCGCTGGAGCTTCGCGCCCCGGACCGCACCATGCGCGTGGCGTGCCCGTTCTGCGGCGCGCTGCTGGATGCCAGCCACGGCCAGCTGGCCTTCCTCCAGCTGCTCGACAAGCCGGACCACGAGCCCCTCATTCCCCTGGGCGCCAAGGGCCAGCTCGGCGGCGTGGAGTGGATCTGCATCGGGTTCGTGGTGCGCTCGTGCAGGGTGGAGGGCACACGCTACCCGTGGGAGGAGTACCTGCTCTTCCACAAGACGCGCGGCTTCACCTGGTTGATGCAGTCCAACGGGCACTGGGTGTACCTCCAGCCGATCGCCGCGGGGGACGTGTCCCTGTCGCCCCGAGTGGCCGCCCACTACAAGGGCCAGCGCTACAGGGCCTTCCAGTCCGTCACGGCCGTCACGGAGGCGGTGCTGGGCGAGTTCTACTGGGAGGTGCACGCTGGGGAGCTGGCGCAGGCCGTGGAGTACGTGGCGCCGCCGTACTCGGTGAACGAGGACGCCACGGACAACGAGGTGACGTACACCCACGGCGAGTACCTGTCCCCCGCGGCCATCCAGCAGGCCTTCCACCTGAAGCGTCCGCTGCCCTCGCCCCATGGCGTCGCGCCCAGCCAGCCCAACCCCCACAGCTCCGCCTCGGCCTGGAAGTGGGCCGGCATCTGGGGCGTGGTGCTGGTGGCCTTGTTCGTGTTCGTCAGCGCGCGCTCCGCCAACGAGCAGGTGCTGGACGAGATGGTGAACCTCCCGCCCGACGCGGTGTCCGGCCAGCCGAGCGCCATGCACTTCAGCGAGCCGTTCCAAATCCACAAGCGCGGCAACGTGCGGGCGGAGGTGTTCTCGCAGGTGGACAACGACTGGATGGGCCTCCAGGGCGACCTGGTGAACCAGGAGACGGGCGAGGTGAGCAGCTTCTACGAGGAGATCAGCTACTACCACGGGCAGGACTCGGACGGCTCGTGGTCCGAGGGTGACACCCACGAGACGGAGTACCTGTCCGTGGTGGAGCCGGGCACCTACGTGCTGCGGACCACGGCGGCCTTCGCCACCCCCACCACGGGAGGCCAGTCCACCTTTGGCCGCAGCTTCCGGGTGCAGCTCACCAGTGATACGCCGCGCGGCCTGTGGTTCTTCCTCGCGGTGGTGGTGCTGCTGGTGGGGCCCATTCTCTCGCTGGTGCGCACCGCGGGCTTCGAGTCCACCCGGTGGGCCGACAGCAACCTGACGGACTCGGATTGATGAGGAGGGGCGCAAGGACATGAAAATCTTCGGCGGGCTCGTGGTGCTGGCCTACGCGGCGATGATGCTCTCGGGCTGGGAGCCCTTCACCACGGAGGAGAAGGGCAGTGTGCCGGATGACGTGCGCCACGCGCCGGGCGGCGTGCTGCACTGGACCAGTGGATTCCAAGGAGGCAAGTGATGCTGCTGCTCGGGGTGGTGAGCCTGCAGGGCGTGCTGGCGAGCATTATCTACTCGCTCATCGGCCTGGCGGTGTTCGTGCTCGGCTTCTACGTCATCCGCTTCATCCTGCCGTATGACGTGCACAAGGAGATCGAGACGGACCAGAACACGGCGCTGGGCATCGTCATCGGCTCCTTCATCATCGGGTTGGCCATCATCATCGCGGCCGCCATCTCTGGCGGATGAGCGCGCCGTGGAGTGAAGTGAAGACTTGAACAAGACGCTGCTGTTCATCACCGTCCTCGTCATCGCCACGTGTGGGCTCATCTACGAGCTCATCGTGGGGGCGCTCGCCAGCTATCTGCTGGGGGACTCGATTACGCAGTTCTCCACCGTCATCGGCGGCTACCTGTTCGCCATGGGCATTGGCAGCTACCTGTCGCGCTTCCTCGACAAGGGGCTGGCCCAGCGCTTCGTGGAGGTGGAATTGGGCGTGGCGCTGGTGGGCGGCCTGTGCGCCCCGGTGCTGTTCCTCACCTTCGCACTCACCAACGTGTTCACGGTGGCGCTGTACGGCAGCGTGCTCGCCATTGGCACGCTGGTGGGGCTGGAGATCCCCCTGCTGCTGCGCATCCTGAAGGACCAGGTGAAGTTCAAGGACCTGGTCAGCCAGGTGCTGACGTTCGACTACCTGGGCGCGCTGGTGGCCAGCGTGTGCTTCCCGCTGTTCTTCGTGCCGAAGCTGGGGCTGGTGCGCACCTCGCTGTTCTTCGGGCTGCTCAACGCGCTGGTGGGGCTGTGGAGCACGTGGCTCTTGGCCCCCGTGCTGGCCCACCCCGTGCGGCTGCGAGTGAAGGCCGTGGCCCTCTCCCTGTTCCTCGTGGTGGGGCTGGCCCTGGGCGAGCGGCTGACGACGTTCTCCGAGGAGCAGCTCTTCGCGGATGAGGTCGTCAACGCCACCACGTCGCCGTATCAGCGCATTGTCCTGACGCGGGGCAAGCGTGGGTTCTCGCTGTTCCTCAATGGCAACCTGCAGTTCGCCAGCGTGGACGAGTACCGCTATCACGAGTCGCTGGTGCACCCGCCCATGGTGCGAGCCGGCTCGGTGGAGCGGGTGCTGATCCTCGGAGGCGGGGACGGGCTCGCGGCGCGCGAGGTGCTGCGCTACCCGGAGGTCCAGTCCATCACCCTGGTGGATCTGGATCCGGCGATTACCGGGCTCGCCACCCGGTACGAGGAGCTGGCCACGCTCAACCACCACTCGCTGACGAACCCGAAGATGCGGGTCATCAACACGGACGCGATGAAGTTCCTGGAGGAGGGGGACTCACTCTTCGATGTGATCATCATCGACTTCCCGGACCCGAACAACTTCGCGCTGGGGAAGCTGTACACCACGGGCTTCTACAAGCTGGTGAAGAAGCGGCTGGCCAAGGACGGGGTGGGCGTCATCCAGAGCACCAGCCCGCTGTTCGCGCGGCGCTCGTTCTGGTGCGTGGACAACACGCTGAAGGCCGCGGGGTTCTGGACGCAGCCGTACCACGCGCTGGTGCCCTCGTTCGGCGAGTGGGGCTACGTGCTGGTGGCCCACGAGGCCCCGCCGCGTCACCGCCCGCTGCCCGAGGGCCTGTCCTTCCTGGATGAGCCTACCTTGGAGGGGCTCACCCAGTTCTCTCTGGACATGAGCCCGCTGCCGGCCGAGGTGAACCGGCTGAACAACCAGGTGCTGGTGCACTACTACGAGGAGGAGTGGCGGCGGTGGAACTGACGCGGCGGGAGCTCATCGCCGCGTTCCTGGGCTCGGCGGTGGCGGCCAGCGCGTGCCGGCGCTCGCGGCCTCGGGAGCCCGTGCCGGGAGCCATCATCGACAAGGCCGTGGACGTCGGGCACCGCCTGCGCGGCGGGCCGCTGCCACGCGCGGAGACGGTGGAGCCGGTGGAGGTGCTGATTGTGGGCGCGGGCGCGGCGGGCCTGTCCGCGGCGTGGCGGCTGATGGGGGCGGGGCTGAAGGACGTGCGGGTGGTGGAGCTGGATGACGAGCCCGGGGGCACGGCGCGCTCGGGGAAGAACTCGGTGTCCGCGTATCCGTGGGGAGCGCACTACCTGCCGGCGCCGCTGACGGAGCAGGGCGCGGTGATGCGGCTGCTGCGAGAGATGGGCGCCGTCTCGGGAGTGGATGCCGAGGGCTCTCCCACCTTCGCGGAGGAGCTGCTCATCCGTGAGCCGGACGAGCGTCTCTTCTACCAGGGCGAGTGGTACGAGGGGCTGTACCTGCGAGCGGGCGCGAGCGCGGCGGATCTGGCGGAGGCGGAGCGCTTCGACGCGCGGATGAACGCGTTCGCCGCGGCGAAGGATTCGAAGGGGCGCAAGGCGTTCGCGGTGCCCACGGCGCTCTCGAGCGATGACGCGGAGTGGACGGCGCTGGACAAGCTGAGCATGGCGCAGTGGATGGAGGCCGAGGGCTTCCGCTCGCCGCGCTTGAAGTGGATGGTGGACTACGCGTGCCGGGATGACTACGGGACGACGGCGGACGGAGTCTCCGCGTGGGCGGGCATCTGGTACTACGCCGCGCGGCAGGCGGGGAGAGGGGAGCGCGGCGAGGGCTTTCTGAGCTGGCCCGAGGGCAACGGGCGGCTGATCCGGCAGTTGCTGTCCTCGCTGCCACCGGGGCGGGTAGAGCGGCACGTGCTGGTGCACACGGTGGAGCCGGGCGCGGAGGGCTGCCGGGTGGAGGCGCTGGAGGCGGGGACGGGGAAGGCTCGGGCGTTCCAGGCGAGGCAGGTGGTGTTCACGGGCCCGCGGTTCGTGGCGGGGCACGTGGTGGCGCCGTGGCGGGAGCAGCGGCCCGAGTGGATGGGGGCGTTCTCGTACGGGCCGTGGGTGGTGGCGAACCTCACGCTGTCGAGCCCGCCGAGATCTCGCGGCTTCCCGCTGGCCTGGGACAACGTCTTCCACGACAGCAAGAGCCTGGGCTACGTGGTGGCCACGCACCAGGCCATGAGGCAGTACGAGGGTGGGCCGACGGTGCTCACGTGGTACCTGCCGATGGTGGGCAAGGACGTGAAGGCCGAGCGTGAGAAGGTGCTCTCAGCCGGGTACGGGGAGTGGGAGGGGCTGGTGATGGCGGACCTGATGGCGGCGCACCCGGGGATCGCCGAGCAGGCGCTGCGGCTGGAGGTGATGCGCTGGGGGCACGCGATGATCCGGCCCTCACCGGGGCTGATGTGGGGCCCGGCGCGCTTCGCGGCGCAGGAGAGCCTGGGGCGCACGCTGCACTTCGCGCACACGGACCTGGGAGGCATGGCGCTGTTCGAGGAGGCCAACTGGTTCGGAGTGAAGGCAGCGGAGCGCGTGCTGAAGGAATTGGGGCACTCGTTCACGAGCTGGCTGTAGCCGTGATCGGCGCTCCCCAATGAGGCGTTACGCCCGCACTTGGAGACACTGCTCCGAGCGAGCCGAACTACCGGCTCCAACTGCCGGGCCAGCGGGCGCAGGAGCCGAGCCGAGGGATGCGGACACAGGTGGTGGGCTGCTTGGCGGCGGCGCCTGGCACAATCTGGTCTGACAGCCAGACCGGTTGCGGCAGTGCGCGCCCGACAGCCCCACCCCCGCGCACTCAGGCTCAGGCTCAGGCTCGGGCTCGGCCTCAGGCTCGGACTTGGCCTCAGGCTCGGACTTGGCCGCGGGCTCGGGCTTGGCCGCGGGCTCGGACTTGGCCTCAGGCTCGGACTTGGCCGCGGGCTCGGAGTTTTCTGCGGGAAGTGGCTCCGACTGGGAGGCCTGGAGTGAGTCATCCACCTGGCAGGTCGGCGCCAGACTCGCGAGCACACGCTCATCGACGGCCTGCAGCAGCGCGAGCACCTGTGTGCGTACGGCCTGAGTGTTCCTCTCCCCCAAGGTGTGAAGCGCGCACAGCGACCACTGCTGGACGGCCTCACAGTCCAGGTGCGGCAGCACCCGCTCGGCCATTGCCCAGAAGGCCCGCTCCAGCGACTGAATGAGTAGGAAGTGGCCAGGACGCGCCGCCACGAGTGCCGCTCGCCTCAGCAGTTCGAACTCCCGCCGGGCCCACGCACTCGGAGGCTCTTGCCAGCGTGCCGCCTCCCGCAGCGCGAAGCAGTGCTGCTCCAATTCCGCCAAGTCCTGCTGGGAGGCGTTCTCACAGCAGGCCGCTAGCAACTCGACAGCAGTGTCACGCTTGAGCGCCAGGAAGCCCTCCAGCAACCGGCGCCTCTCCGGGAGCATTCGGTCCCTGGTGTGCAGTGCCACGGCCAGGTTCTCTAGCGTCACCGCCTCGTCCAGTGCCACCGTGCGGCTCCGGCGCCCCGGGTGCTTCACCACCAAGCCCTTCGCCTCCAGCCGTAGCAGCGCCTCCCGCACCGTGGCACGCGAGACACCGTAGCTGCGCGCCAGGCTCAGCTCCGAGGGCAGTCTGCCGTCCCCCGGCAACTGCCCCAGGCCAATGACTCGCTCCAGCTCTTCCTCTACCTGCGCGACGAGCCCCCACCGTTCCATGTCCGCCACCCTCCTTGCTGCTCAGGGCCGCCATCCAACCACCTGAGTCTGACATCGGCGTGCTACCCGGGAAGGCGGCTCCTCCGCGCTCATCCCTTCAGCGCGGCTTGGGCCGCTTCCACATGGCTCGGGAGGCGAATGTCGGGGTGTACTGGCTCCCTGTTGCCAGGGTGAATCTGGCTGGGCTGGGGAGCGCTGTTGAAGGCGAGAAACCACGCCGGCCGCTGCTCGAGGTGGTACCTGTGGAGCAGGTGGACTCGCGCTGCGCATCCCTGAAGCCCTGGATGTACGCGTGCAGCAGCTCGATGTGCAGCCCCGCGAGCATGTCGTCCGTCCCTCATACCCGTCCTCACGGATTCTTCAGGGGCACCGAGGTGGGGGGATGCTTGCGCCCGGGAGGGATGAAGGGCACGTAGCAGGTGCCCTTGAACATCTGGCCGCCGAGTTCAGTGCACCCCTCACGCTCGACGGAGGTCTCCGCCCAGCACCCTCCGTTGAGAGCGACCAGCCCCTTGCGAGGGCAACGTCCCTTCTGATCGGGCCGCACCTGTCCGGGCTCCGGCTCGGGCAGGGCGTCCTCGCCCATTCCCTGATCCATGGCTCCAGAGGGCACCTTATCCGGGGTTGCGATCGTCGCGGCATCGCCGAGCCCCGCAGTCCCTGCATCCGGGGAATCGCCCTTCACGGGCGCTGCTCGTGCGACGGAGGGCTGCTCCAGGGGCTCATGAAAAACTGATCGCCCCATCCACACGGTCAGAGCCAGACCCGCCACTGCCGCTGGCACCCAGAGCCATCCATGTCTCCGAGGCGCTCGGGTGCTGGAGGATTTCCGAGAGGGGCTCACCGGTGGGACAGGCTCCAGCTCCTGAGCGAGTTGGGCCGCGGTGCCGCGCTGCTCGGGGGCCACCGAGAGCAGGCGCAGCATCAGGGAGCGCAGAGAGGGCTCCACCACGAGGCTGTTCCGCAGCGAGCGAGGCAGGCGCACGCCCTTCAGGTGCCAGGTGCCGTGTTCATCCCGGAAGGGCTCGGCCAGCTCCGGGTACTCACCGGTGAGCAGCCGGCACGCGGTCACGCCCAGCGAGTAGAGATCATCCGCCGCCGAGGGCCGGTAGAGCGCGGAGGTGTCCCCATGGAATTGGATCTCGAAGAGCCAGGACTGAGGGGAGCGGTAAAGAGGGGTGCCCGGAAAGCCCATGGCGGGAGTGAGGGCCTCGGCGCCCGGGTAGAGGCCAGTGCCGAAGTCCATGAGCATGGCCCGGTCGTCCGAGCGGCGCACCAGGACATTGGCGCCCTTGAGGTCTCGGTGGATGGCGCCTTGAGCATGGAGGGTGGCCAGCGCCTGAGCCAACTGAGCCAGCCAGCGCCGCACCCTTTCGGGAGCGGGAGGGTGAAGGCGGGCGTGCTCATACAAGGGCTCGCCCTCCACCCACTGCATGACGAGGAAAGGATGGAGTGTGCCAGCCGGAGAGCGCCAGGAGCCCTGATCCACCAGCCGAGGAATGCTGGGGTGGTGGCAGCGGGAGAGCAGCCGGGCCTCGCGGGCGAAGCGAGGGTCCTCCGGACGCAGAGCCAGCTTCAGGGCCACGGGAGAGGCGTGTTCGTCGTGGCAGGGCACGGCGCGGAAGACAGCGCCAAAGGCCCCAGCGCCCGCCCAGGCCTGCACGCGCCAGGTGCCAAGCACCGTGCCCGGAGGCACCAGGGTAGGGGGGAGTACGAGGGGAGAGGAGCTGTCCATGCGGTTGGGCGGAAAGTTTCCAATGGCTCGGGAGGAAAGGAGGTTTTCTTCCATTCCAAGCCGACGTTTCCAGTCGAAAGTCGAGCGCCACTTCTCGTCGACGAGAAGTGAGCGCCACCTCACGGATGCGCTGGGGCCTCGTTGGAGCTAAACCCTGGATTCGCTTGGGGAGGGGCAGGGCATGAAAGCAGGACGTGCGAGCCAGACCGCGTCGATGGTGGCGTTCATGCGAGCGCTGGCGGATGTCGGCATCACCTCCGTGCCCGAGTTCAGCGACCCGACGGCGCGTCACCTGCTGGCGCCTCCGTGGTCGACTTTCTTCCGCCTCGCGGAGCGGCGCCTGCAAAAGGCGTCTCCCAAGGCGCGCCAGGGCGCCGCGGTCGGAGTCGACGTGCTGGCGCTGCGCACCGTGCTCATCGATGCGTATCTCCGGGAGGCGCTCGCGCGGGGCATCCGCCAGGTCGTCATCCTGGGGGCGGGCCTGGACGGGCGGGCCTACCGCATCCAGGAGCTCGGGGAGACCACGGTCTTCGAAGTGGATCACCCTGACACGCAGGCGTTCAAGAGGTCCCGGCTGGAGCCGCTGACGCCGACCGCGAAGCAGCTTCGCTTCGTCTCCGTCGACTTCGAGAAGGACTCCCTCGACCGGGCGCTCGAACAGGCGGGCCAACTCACCGGTGAGCCCACGTTCTTTATCTGGGAGGGCGTGGTGATGTACCTCACGGATCAGGCGGTGCGCGGCACGCTGCGCGTGGTTGCCTCGCGCTCCGCTCCCGGCTCCAGCATCCTCATCAACTATTCGGTTCCTGGTACACGTCCCGGACCGTTGAGCTTGCTCCTGCGCCTGTGGCGCGAGCCGCAGATCGGCGAGCGGACCCCAGAGGAGATGAAGGCCCTGGTGGAGGAGGTTGGCTTCGAGGCCGCCGAGGACTCCGGCATGCCCGAGTGGGCCCAGCGCTTCGGCGCCAAGCCCCCTCCGCCGCGTATCGAGCGTCGCTTCCGGATCGTGATCGCCAACGCGAGAGGTACCCACACGGCCCGTTAGTCCCGCTCGGCCGCTTGCCGCAGCTCTCGGAACAGCCGCGCCAGATCCTTCAACTGGTAGTGCGCATTGAGTCCGCTCGGGTTGGGGAGCACCCAGAGCCGTGCGTCTCCCAGCGTCTCCGTCTGGAGCCCCAGGATGGCCTCGGGGCGCGCGAAGGCGGCCCGGAAGGCGCTGATTCCCAGCAGCGCGATGAAGCGGGGCCGGTAGCGCCGCACCTTGGCGATCAGCCTCCGCCCGCCGGTGACGAGCTCCTCGGGCGCGAGCTGGTCCGCCGTCGCCGTGGCGCGGTCCACCACGTTGGTGATGCCGTACCCGAGCTCCAGCAGCTCGTGCTGCTCGGAAGGGGCCAACAGGCGCCGAGTGATGCCCGCGGCATGCAGCGTGGGCCAGAACCGGTTGCCCGGCCGGGCGAAGTGGTGGCCCACCACCGCCGAGTACAGGCTGGGGTTGATGCCACAGAACAGGACCCGCAGCCTCGGCGCAATCAGGTCCGGCATGGAGCGCCCCACGGCCGCGCGCAGCTCCTCCGGGGTGGGTCTTCGAGCGGGAATCATCGGCAGGCAACCTACCGGGTAGGCGGGGCGACAGTCTACCGTGTCCGTCCAGCCCGGTGCCGAGTTGGGACGCCCTCGGGAGCTCTCGCGCCTGGAGCGCCGGTGACATTCCGTGTGCGTGCCGCATAATCGCGGTGAATGTCACGCCTCTCGCTCCTTCCTCGGGCCGGCCTTGTGTCCGTGCTCGTTCTCCTGGCGTCGTGCCGGATCGAATCGGCCGCGCCTTCGGATGCACCCGCCTCGGCGGCTCGGGAAGGGACGCCCTCTGGAGATGTGTGGGTCTACAGCTCCATGTACCAGCACGTGATTGATGCGCTCGATCCGCTGCTGAAAGAGAAGCTCCCGAACGTTCAGGTCCACTGGTACCAGGCCGGAAGCGAGAAGGTCGCCAGCCGCCTCGAAGCCGAGCGGGCCGCGGGCGCCGTCCGAGCGGACATCCTCGCCACGTCCGATCCCTTCCTGTACGAGCGGCTCGCTCGCGAGGGCGCCTTCCTGCGCTATGCCTCTCCGAACGTGCTCCGGGTGCCCCGCTCGCTGCTGGACCTCGATGCGCGCTACGCCGCGATGCGCCTGTCCACCATGGTCCTCGTCCACCGCACGGGCGCGCCGCCGCCTCCCGCCTCTTTTGCTGACCTGGGCGGCGAGGGATGGAAGGGCCGTGCCGCGGTGGGAGACCCGCTCACCTCGGGCACGGCGTTCACGTGGGCCGTGTTCATCCAGGCGAAGTATGGCGAGGCCTTCTTCGAGCACCTGCGCGCCAAGGGCGCCATCGTCGCGGGCGGAAACGCCGCCGTGCTCCAGAAGGTGGAGAGCGGGGAGGTGGACGTGGGCGTGCTGCTGCTCGAGAACGCCCTGGCCGCGAAGGCGCGCGGCAGTCCCATCGACATCCTCTGGCCCGAGGACGGCGCCGTCGTCATCCCCGGCCCCGTGGCCATCTTCAGCACCACGCACAACGCCGTGGCGGCCCAGGCGCTGGTGGATGTGCTCCTGTCCCCCGAGGGCCAGCGCATCATCGTGCAGGGCGACATGCACGCGGTGGATCCCCGGCTCGAAGGGCCTCGCGGCCAGCCCGGACTGGAGACGCTGATGACCCGCTCCCAGCCGTGGACCCCCGAGCTCGTCGAGCTGGGGCTCACGCGCGGTGGGAACATCAAGGAAACGTTCAGCAAGGCGTTCTCGCGATGAGTGCCCGCGTGCCTGATGCTCGGTGGTTCGGGCTCGGCGCCTGGCTGGGGCCCCTGCTGTTCTTCGCCATCGGCCCGGTGGCGCTGCTGGTGGTGCGCAGTGTGTCGCTGGGAGGCGTCACGCTCTCCTCGCTGACCGGTGAGATGGGGGCGTTCGTGAACACGCTCGTCATCTCGTTGGGGGCGGCGGGGTTCGCGTTCGCGCTCGGCGCGCCCTTGTCGCTCCTGCTGTTTCGCACGGACCTTCCGCTCCGAGGCGCCTTCGCCGGGCTCTTCACGCTCCCGTCCGCCATCCCGCCGTTCATCTGGGGCATGGGGTGGATCCTGCTCGCCAGTCCCCGCGCGGGTTACCTGAACCGGGTGCTGGGCGAGGGGACGCTCAACATCTACGGGCCCGTGGGGATCGCGTTCGTCGAGGGCTTGTCGGGGCTGCCGCTCGTGCTGCTCGCGGGGGCGGCCGCGCTCCGGCGGGTGGATCCAGCGCTGGAGGAGGCCGCCCGGGTGTGCGGCGCTTCGCCGGTTCGGGCGCTGCTCGCGGCGACGGTTCCGCTCACCCTGCCGACGCTGCTCTCCGGGGCGGTGATGGTGTTCCTGATGGCGGCGTCCGCCTTTGGCGTTCCGTACATCCTCGGCGTGTCCGCGACGCCGCCCACGCGGGTGCTCACCACGCGCATCTACGAGCTCGTGCTTCTGGGCGGGGAGGGGAGCCTGGGGCGGGGCGTGGTGCTCGCCACGGGGCTCCTGCTGCTCACGCCGCTGGCGCTGTGGGCCACCTGGGCGCTGGGCCGCTCCGGCCGAGTCCGCCTGAGCGCCGGCAAGGGCGTCTCTCCCCGGCTCTTTCCGCTGGGGCGGGCTCGGCTCCCCGTGGCGGTGGCGGTGGGGGCTGTGTGCGCGCTCCTCGTCCTGCTCCCGCTCGGCGCCGTGGCGCTCACCTCCGTCCAGCGCAGCTTCGGCGCGACGCTGACGTGGCAGAGCTTCACGCTCCAGCACTGGTCGGGCGTGCTCTTCGAGGCGAGGACGCTGCAGGCCCTGGGGCGCAGCCTCCTGCTCGCGGCCGGCGCGGGGGTGCTGGTCTGCGCCTTCGGGCTCGCGAGCGCCGTGCTCCAGCGCCACTTCCGCCGCCTGGGAGCGGGCCTCGAGGCGCTCGCCGTGTGGCCCTATGCCGTCCCCGGGACGGTGCTCGCCATCGCGCTCCTCATCGCGTTCTCGCGCGATCTGCGGTTCATCCTCTTCAACCGGGTGGCCTTCATCCTGGCGCTCTCGCACACGCCCTGGCTGCTCCTGGTCGCGTATGCCGGGAAGTACCTCGCGCTGGGTACCCGTAACAGCTCGGAGGCGCTCGCCCAGGTGGATCCCTCGCTCGCGGAGGCGGCTCGGGTCAGCGGGGCCGGCCCGCTGCGAGCGTTCATCGATGCGCCCCTGCCGTTGCTGCGGCCCGCGCTCTTCGCCGCGTTCGTGCTGGCCTTCCTCGCCTGTGCCACGGAGATCACCATGTCCGTCCTCCTCGTCCCGGCTGGCTCCCAAGTGCTGGGCACGCTCCTGTTCGAGCTCCAGAGCTATGCGGATCCCGCCGCCGCGGCGGTGCTCGCCTGTGCGTTCGTGGCGCTGGTGCTGCTGGGGCAGGGGCTCCTCGTGCTCGCGCGGCGGCGAGCGGTGGAGGTGCGGTGATGGCGGCCCTCTCGCTCGAAGGCCTGTTCAAGTCGTTCGGTGCCACGCCCGTGGTCCGGGGCCTCTCGCTCGAGGTGCGCGAGGGGGAGCTCGTCTCGCTGCTCGGACCGTCCGGGTGCGGGAAGACGACGACGCTGCGGATGCTCGCGGGGCTGGAGCACCCGGACTCGGGCGTCATCCGCATTGGCGGCGAGACGGTGGCGGGGCCCAGCGTCCGGGTCCCTCCCGAGCGGCGCGGGCTGGGCATGGTGTTCCAGAGCTATGCCGTCTGGCCGCACCGCTCGGTGGAGGCCAATGTGGCGTATCCGCTCTCGCTGCGCCGCCTGCCGAAGACGGAGCTTGCCGAGCGAGTGCGAGAGGCCCTGCGCTGGGTGCGGCTGGAGAGCTTCGCCTCGCGGATGCCTCACGAGCTGTCCGGCGGGCAGCTCCAGCGGGTCGCGCTCGCGCGGGCGCTCGTGGCGAATCCGCGCGTGCTCCTGCTCGACGAGCCCCTGTCGAACCTGGACGCCGCGCTCCGAGAGGAGCTGCGCGCCGAGATCGCCACCCTGCGGGCCCGGTTGGGCACGACGATGGTCTTCGTCACGCATGATCAGGCGGAGGCGCTGGCGCTCTCGGACCGGATCGCGGTGATGAACCGCGGCGTCATCGAGCAGGTGGACGCCCCCGAGCGCCTGTACCGCGAGCCCTCGACTGCATTCGTCGCGGCGTTCGTGGGCGGCGCCAACGTGTTCGCCGGTGAGGCGCGAGAGGGCACGTTCCGCTGCTCCGGCCGGGACATTACGTTCGCGCTGCCCGAGGAGCTGCGCGGGAGCACGGGGCCGGGCACGCTGGTGTTCCGCCCGGAGGATGTCGAGGTGGGGGGAGAGGGCACGCCGCTGCCGCTCTCGGCGCGGCTGTTCCTGGGGCACGCGGCGGAGTACCGCTTCCCGGTCGGTGACACGCTGCTGCGCGTGGTCGGCCCGCCGCTCGACATCCGAGCGGGACAGGTGCTCCCGGTCCGCATCCGGAAGGCGAAGCTGTTCCCCGCTCCCAGCCAGGGCTGAGTCACGCCGCCCGAGGCGTGGCACAATGGCGGGCCTCCGGCGCCCTTCGCGCCCTCTTCCAGGATCCGCCATGTCGAACTTCCTCGAGAACCTTTTTGCCGGCGCGGGAGACCCCCCGTCCGCCGCTCGCATCCCCGAGTTCACCGAGCAGCGCGAGTACCTGATCGACGGCAAGCTCCTCACCTGGCAGGGCGAGCTGAACCCGGTGCGCAGCCCCGTCTGCGTGAAGACGGACAAGGGGCTGGAGCAGAAGGTCATCGGCAGCACGCCGCTGCTCACCCGTCAGGAGTCGCTGGCGGCGCTCGACGCGGCGGTGCGAGCCTATGACTTGGGCCGCGGCGCGTGGCCCACCATGAGAGTGGCCGAGCGCATCGAGCACGTGGAGCGCTTCATCGCCCGCATGCAGGAGCAGCGGCAGGCGGTGGTGAACCTGCTCATGTGGGAGATCGGCAAGACGCAGAAGGACGCCGAGAAGGAGTTCGATCGCACGCGGGACTACATCAACGACACCCTGCTGGCGCTCAAGGAGCTGGACCACAACTCGACGCGGTTCCTCCAGGAGCAGGGCATCATGGGGCAGGTGCGGCGCGTGCCGTTCGGCGTGGCCCTGTGCATGGGCCCCTACAACTACCCGCTCAACGAGACGTTCAGCACGCTCTTCCCGGCGCTCGTCATGGGCAACACGGTCATCTTCAAGCCGGCCAAGTTCGGCGTGCTCCTCATGCGCCCGCTGCTGGAGGCCTTCCGTGACAGCTTCCCGCCCGGCGTCATCAACATCATCTACGGCCGCGGCCGAGAGACAGTGGGCGCGCTGATGGAGAGCGGCAAGGTGGACGTGTTCGCCTTCATCGGCACCAACGTGGGCGCCAGCGAGCTGAAGAAGATGCACCCCAAGCCGCACCGGCTCAAGGCGGTGCTCGGGCTGGATGCGAAGAACCCGGGTGTCATCCTCGAGGACGCGGACCTGGACAACGCCGTGAGCGAGTGCGTCACCGGCACGCTGTCCTTCAACGGCCAGCGGTGCACGGCGCTCAAGGTGCTCCTGGTGCAGAAGAAGCTCCTCGAGCCCTTCCTCGAGAAGTTCATCGCGGCGGTGAGCAAGCTCAAGCCGGGCCTGCCCTGGGAGCCCGGCGTGGCGCTCACGCCGCTGCCCGAGCCGGGCAAGCCCGCGTACCTCAAGGGGCTGGTGGACGACGCGATTCAGCACGGCGCCCAGGTGCTCAACCCGCACGGCGGGGAGATCCACGGCTCGTTCTTCTTCCCGGCCGTCGTCTCACCGGTGAGCGAGAAGATGCGCCTGTTCTACGAGGAGCAGTTCGGTCCCATCATCCCCATCGTGCCCTTCGAGGAGGACGAGGAGGCCATGCGCTACGTAGTGAACTCGCCCTTCGGCCAGCAGCTGAGCATCTTCGGCAGGGACTCGCAGCGGGTGGCACGGCTCATTGACGCGTGCGCCAACCAGGTGGGCCGCATCAACATCAACACCCAGTGCCAGCGCGGACCGGACTCGTTCCCCTTCAGCGGGCGGAAGGACTCGGCGGAGGGCACGCTCTCGGTGGCCGACGCGCTGCGGGTGTTCTCCATCCGCACGCTGGTGGCCACGAAGACGACGGCGGAGAACAAGGCGCTCTTCCACAACATCCTCACCCGCCGCGAGTCGGCCTTCCTCACGACGGATTACATCTTCTGACGCGCCCGCCGCGCCTGGGTCAGTCCCGGTAGCCCGGCGGTCTACTGGACTGGACTGACCTCACACCGGCCCGAGGCCCGGCGGGTGAGGTCCTCGGCCACGGTGAGCAGCAGGTTGCGGGTGACGGGGGAGCGCTCGTCCTCGGCGGACGGCCCCTGCGTGAGCCACGAGGCCACCTTGCCCAGGCTCGACGCCGTCACCACCTGCAGCCGGACGCTCAACTGCACGACAAAGGACTCGCCAGGCTCGGGCGGCTGCTCCAGCGTCCACGCGGTGCGCTCCAGCTCCAGCGCGGCGGCTCCCGAGGACAGGGGACGCCCGTCCAGCAGGTACGCGCCCTGGGAGAAGGAGAGCACCTGCGTGAGCCGCGCCGAGTCCACCTGCTCGTCGAACCACAGCTTGCGGCGGCGCAGCAGCGTCAGCTCCACCTCCAGCCGCCCCGCCAGCCCCAGCCGCAACAGCCGCTCCAGCTCCGCCGTCAGGAGGGCCTGGGCCTCGGGGCGCACCACCACGCGCCGCCCGCTGAGGGTGGCGGTGCACTGCGCCCGAGGCTCCTCCGCCCTGGCTCCAGACGCGAGCAGCCCCACCGCGGCGAACAGCGCCGCGCCGAGCCCTCGTGCCTGTGTCCCGAGCCGTCTCATGCGTGTCAGAAGGGCCGGGTGAAGAGGAGCCGGGCCTCGGGGATCCACACGGCGCGATCATCCGTGCGCCAGGCCGCGGTGAGCTCCACCTCGTCTCCGAAGTGCAGGCTGGCACCCGCCCCCAGCCGCGCGTCCGTCCAGCCCTCCGCCTGCCGCACCGAGCCCACGTCCACGAAGGCTCCCAGGGCATCCCACCGGTACTCGGCGCTGGCGAGCACCGAGGCGTCCCCGCGGAACTCCTTGAAGCCGTAGCCCCGCAGCGCGCTCCAGCCGCCCAGGCCCTCGAGTTTCTGTAGGGGCAAGTCCTCTCCGCCCGCGCCCCGCAGGCGCAGGCGCAGGGACTGCTCATCCCCCGTGGGCACGTAGAGGACGTTGTCGCTCACCAGCTTCCAGAAGCGCGTCTCCTCGTCGCCTCCGAGCGAGGGGCTGCCCACCTCCACGGTGAGCACGCTCCGCAGCGCGAGGCGGTCCGTCCATTCGCCCGCGGAGGAGAGCAGCGACAGCTCCGGGGTGCGGAAGAGCGAGCCCAGCTCCTCGCGGCGCCTCCCATCGCTGGCGTACTCGAGCCGGCCGATGACGGAGCCGAAGCGGCCCTCGGTGACGGGGGTGTTGGGGAAGGGCGGAGAGTCCCGCCGGAACAGGGACAGCGGGGGCGCGAGGCTCACCATGCTGGCGTAGGTGTCGCGGCGGTACTCGCCGCCCAGCAGCCAGTGGCTCCCGAGGTGCCACGTCGCGAAGGCGGAGACTCCCTTGCGGCGGAAGTAGTCCGCGTCCGGGCGGTTGATCAGCGCCGAGTAGATGTACGAGTCGATCGCGCCGATCCGCCACCGATCGAACGTGTCGGTGAAGTCATGGAGCTGCGCGCCCAGCTCGGCCAGCCCCAGGGAGGGGATCCGCGCCTTGGCGCCCAGCAACCAGTTGAGCCGGCGCTGGCGGTGCGTCTGCTCCGGATCGTCCGGGATGTGCTGGCCTCCCAGGTGGAAGGGGATGAAGAACGCGGTCTGCAGCGTCAGGTGCGCCCGGTCTTTCGGATCCCACAGCCGGAGCGTCCCTTCGAGCCCGGGCGCCAGGCCCGTCACCTGCGTGTGCACGGGCAGCAGATCCAGATCGAAGTCCGGCCGGCGCGTCCGGACGCGGGCCACCACCCGGTGGCCTCGGGTGATGATCCCCGTGGCCTTGCCGTGGCCCTCTTCCTCGCTCCACCAGCCGTCGAAGACCTCCGTCCAATCGTACTCGGCGTGCTCGCGCCGACGCGGGCGCCGGGGCTCCTTGGGCTCCTCGCGGACGGTGCGGTAACCGCGCGTGCCGTCCTCGGTTTCCTCCTCGACGAGCCGGACTTCCTCCCCGTGCCGCTCCACGCCTCGGATCTCCAGGTAGGGCAGCCTCTCCTCCAGGCGATGGATGGCGCGGGACATGTCGCTGCGCAGGAAGAGGTCCCCGGGCTGGATCCCCAGCGCCTCCCGGACGCGCGGCACCACGTCCGCGTCCACGCCCTCCACGTCCACGCCCTCGATGTGGCCCTCGTCCACCACCACCTCGAGCCGTCCGTCCGGGTGCAACGTGGCGGTGAGGCTGGCCAGGAGGTAGCCGCTCCCGCGCAGCTTCGAGAGCTCATGCTCCAGCGCCGCCTGGAGGCCCCCCGAGACGATGCCGGGCAGGAGCTCGCCTCGCGCATCGATCCGGGCGAGCCACTCCCGCGGAGTCCGGACAGGCGGGCAGGGCGGAGGAACCGGCGTGACGCTGACCTTCACGCTCCGCTGGTGGATGTGCACCGTGGCCACCACCTCGTCGTCGTCGTCGTCGGCCTCCTCCCCATCGCCGGGCTTGAGGGGAGGGAACAGGTCCTCGCGCAGCTCGCGGGGCGTGAAGTCCTGGGCCCCCTGGAAGGAGACGGAGGCGACGAAGGGCTGCTCCTCGAGCGTGACCTCCAGCGTAGGCGCCGCGCCGTCCACGAGCCGCAGCGTGGGGGTGATGCTGGCAAAGAGGCTCGTCCGCGTGAGGCGGCGCAGGGCCCGGGTGGCCTGCTCCACGGTGAGCGGACCCGCCGTGGGCAGCCCCGACAGCGAGCGCACCTGCTCCACGGTGAGATGCTGGAGGCCCTTCCACTCGATCCCCGAGATCCTCTGGGCCTGCCCGTCGATGCGGAGCTGGAGCGAGCCGAGGGTAGAGGGCGGGGCCTCCGAGTCCTCGTCCGAATCCAGGCACATGTCCGCCTGCACCGGAGGCGTGGTGCCAGCGCCGGGGGGAGTGCCGGCCTCGGGCTCGCCCATGGGGCCGGGGGAGCTGGAGGGAGGGACCGCCACGGGAAGACCTGCATCCGGGGGCTCGCCCTGAGCACCCGCCAGGAGCGGGAGGACACAGCAGAGAAGGAGAACGAAGCGGTTCATGCCTGGATGGAAGAGCACGCGCCGTTCCAGCCGAGGCCGTGCCGTAAGTGCTCGAAAGGACGAGGAGCGAGCCGCCAAAGGGATGTCATTTCCACATCTCGATGTCACGGCGTGATGTGAGCGCGACATCACCCTCATGATACGGGGAGGCCGAGCGCCTTGATGCGGCGGTAGAGGTTGCCCCGGTCCACCCGCAGCAGGCGCGCCGCGCCGGCGATGCTGCCCCCCTCCTCCAGCGCCGCGCGGATCAGCTCTCGCTCGAAGTCCTCCACGTGCTCGCGGTAGGCCTTCTCTCCCAGGGTGGGGCGGGCGGCGCGAGCGGCCAGCGGCGCGGGGCCTTCGAGCGAGTCAGCCGTCAGCGTCAGCGGGCCATCGCCGCGCAGGAGGTTCAGGCGCTCGATGTAGTTGCGGAGCTCGCGGACGTTGCCGGGCCAGCGGTACGCGCGCAGCGCCACCTCGGCGCCGGGGGCGAGCTCCAGCGCCACGTGAGGCCCGGCGATCTCGGCGGTGAAGGCTCGGGCGAGCGGGAGGAGATCCTCGGGGCGCTCGCGCAGGGGCGGCACCGCGAGCGGCATGACGTTGAGCCGGAAGAAGAGATCCTGCCGGAAGCGCCCCTCCTTCACCGCGCGAGCCAGGTCCTGATGTGTGGCGGCCAGGATGCGGACATCCACGGCGATGGGGCCGGTGCCGCCCAGGCGCTCCACCTCCTTGGTCTCCAGGGCGCGCAGCAGCTTGGCCTGCAGCTCCAGCGGCATGTCGCCCAGCTCGTCGAGGAAGAGCGTGCCTCCGTGGGCCTGCTCGAAGCGGCCGGAGCGGCGCGCGGTGGCTCCGGAGAAGGCGCCCTTCTCGTGGCCGAACAGCTCGCTCTCCAGCAGGGTGGCGGGGATGGCCGCACAGTTGATGGCCACGAAGCGCCCCTTGCGCCCCGAGGCCAGGTGGAGGGCGCGGGCCACGCGCTCCTTGCCGGTGCCCGTCTCGCCGGTGATGAGGACGGCGGCGTCGCTCGGGCCCACGCGGGTGATGAGGTGGCGCAGGTGCTCCATCGCGGGGCTGTCCCCCACGAGGTGTCCGGGGCGGGCCAGCTCCTCCAGGAGCCGCTGGCGCTCCTCGCGCAGCAAGCCCAGCGCGAGCGCGTTGCGCAGGGCGGTGAGCAGGCGCTCGGGGGAGGGCGGCTTCTCCACGAAGTCGGTGGCCCCCAGCTTCAGGGCCTGCACGGCCTCGGCGGGCGAGGCCTCACCGGAGAGCACCACCACGGGAGCGGGCAGGGGCCGCGGCAGGCGAGCGAGCAGCTCCAGCCCCGTCTCCCCGGGCATCCGAAGATCCAGCAGCACGAGATCCGGCGGACCCTCGGGAGCCTCCAGCAGGCGCGCGGCCTCGGCGGCGGAGCGGGCCTCCAGGGGCTGGAAGCCCTCGTCCGAGAGCAACCCGCGCAGGCCCTTGAGGACTCCGGGATCATCATCGACCAGGAGGATGCGAGGGCCGGGCTTCATGTCTCGGGTGGGGAGAGGGGGAGATCCACGCTCACCAGCGTACCGCTATCGGGAGCGGGTTCGAGGCGCAAGGTGCCTCCGTGCGCGTCTCGGAGACCCGCCTGGGGGCGCGTGGACTTCGGTCACCGGATCAGAAACAATTTGGAGGAGGATTCCCCGCTTCGCAGGGCTTCGCTGGCAGTCATGGGTCAAGACGATTTGCGGAAGCCGGGTGACGGGCAGGGCGAGCCAGCCGCCGCGGCCCTGGACGAGACGCTCACCCTCGCCGGTGGCCAAGGGCCGGGAGGAACTCCCACCCCCAAGTTCGGAGACATGGGCCTGGCGGCGCTCCTGGCGAAGGCGGAGCTGCCGGTGGTGGAGCCCGGCAGGTACACCCTCCACGGGGAGTTCGCCCGCGGCGGCATGGGCCGCATCTTCCACGCGTACGATTCCCGCCTGGGCCGGAGGGTGGCGCTCAAGCAGCTCCAGGCGCCCGGCGGCGAGGCGGAGAAGCGGTTCCGCGCGGAGGCGCTCCTCACGGCGCGGCTTCAGCATCCGGCCATCGTGTCCATCTACGATGTGGGCCGCTGGCCGACGGGCGAGTGCTTCTACAGCATGAGGTTCGTGCCGGGCCGCTCGCTCGACATGGCGATCCGCGAGGCGCTGACGCTCCCGCAGCGGATGGCGCTCCTTCCCTATGCGCTCGCGGTGGCCGAGGCCGTGGCCTACGCCCACAGCCAGGGCATCATCCACCGGGATCTGAAGCCCACCAACGTGCTCGTCGGTGAGTTCGGAGAGACCGTGGTGATCGACTGGGGGCTGGCCAAGGAGCTCTCCCGAGAGGCGGAGGGGGTTGTCGCGGCGCAGGCCCCCCGCGCTGCCCCGAACGAGCTGGACGAGGGCCTCACGGTGGCGGGCACGGTGATGGGGACGCCGGCGTACATGCCGCCCGAGCAGGCCCGGGGCGAGCCGGTGGATGAGCGCGCCGACGTCTACGCCCTGGGCGCCCTGCTCTACCGCATGCTGTCGGGCTGCGTGCCCTACGAGGGAGCCCTGCCGGAGCGAGTGCTCCAGACCGTGCTGGAGGGGCCTCCTCCGCCGCTCGCCAGCCGCCAGCAGGGGGTTCCCCAGGATCTGCTCACCCTCGTGGCCAAGGCGATGGCGCGCGATCCCCGGGAGCGCTACCGCACCGCGCGGGAGCTGGCGGAGGATCTGCGGCGCTTCCAGACGGGGCAGATCGTCGGCGCGCACGCGTACACCCGCTGGGAGCTCCTGCGCCGCTTCGTCCGCCGCTACCGGGCCGTGCTGTCCGTGGCGGCCGTGGCGCTGCTGGTGCTGGCGGGCTTGGGCGCGGTGAGCACCTGGCAGATCCTGGCTGCGCGAGATCGCGCCGAGCGCAATGAGGCCGAGGCCCTCAAGCGCGCCGACAACCTCTCCCTCATGCAGGCGCGCACTGCGCTGGAGCAGGATCCGAACGCCGTGGCCCTGCTGCGCAAGCTCTCGCCAGGCTTCACCCGGTGGCAGGAGGTGCGGCTCATCGCGGCGGATGCCAAGGCCCGAGGCCTGGCGACGCTGCTGAAGGGCCACCAGAGAGTCTTGACTGCCCAGCGCTTCATGCCGGACGGCGAGCACATCATCACCAGCAGCGACGACCAGACCTTGCGCATCTGGGATCTGGCGCGGCATGACCAGAGCCGCGTGCTGTCCGGGCACACGGATGAAGTCTGGAACCTGGAGGTCTCGGCGGATGGCCAGTGGGTGGCTTCCGCCGGGAAGGACGGCACGGTGCGGCTCTGGGAGCTGGCGACAGGCCAGAGCCGGGTCCTCGTGGGCCATGAGGGGGCCGTGGTGGCCGTGGCCTTCCTCCCGGACGGCAAGCGCCTGCTCTCCGAGGGGCACGACGGCACGCTCCGGCTCTGGGATCGTGAGACAGGCAAGCCCCTGCGCGTCTTCCAGTCCGAGGACCGCCTGCTCGCCCGGATGGCCATGACTCCGGACATGCGGTGGGTGGCCACCCCGGCGTTCAACAAGCCCGGGGTGCGGCTGTGGGATCTCGAGAGTGGCGAGCAGCGCGTGCTGATGGGGCACCGGGGTAGGTCATGCGCCGTGTTCTCGCCTGGCGGGGACGTGCTCGCCACGGGGGGAGACAATGAGACGGTGCGCGTGTGGGACCCGAGAACCGAGAAGGGGCGCGTGCTCGGCGAGCACCTGGGCCGCATCACCACCCTGGCGTTCTCCCCGGATGGTCGGAGCGTGGCGGCCGGAGGTCTCGAGCCCACGGTGCGGTGGTGGGACGTGACGACCGGCCAGCTCCATGAGCTGGTGGGGCACGAGGGGCAGGTGGAGGCCCTGGCGTTCTCGCCGGATGGAAGATTCCTGGCCTCCGGCGGCTATGACCGAGCGGTGCGGCTGTGGGAGCTGTCTACCGGCAAGGTCCAGGTCCTTCACGGCTCCGAAGGCACCATCTACAACCTCTCGTTCTCTCCGGATGGCCGGAGACTGGCCGTGAGCGGATCGGACGCCATCGTCCGCGTGTATGAGCTCCAGCCCCAGGTCAGCGTCCTCCAGGTCCCGAACAGCTTTGATCCCAGTGGCGTGCAGCTGTCCTCGGATGGACGGAGGCTCGCGACGGGGAGCCGGGATGGGACCGCGCGCTTGTGGGATCTCTCGACGGGCGCGGCCCTCGTCCTGGGAGGCCATCAGGCGAGCACGGTGGTGGCGCTCTCGCCGGATGGCGCCGTCCTCGCCTCTGGAGGAGAGGAGGGCACTGTTCGCCTGTGGGATGCGGACGGGCGCCTGATCCGCGTCCTCAACGCCCACTCCACCGCCGTGACGTCCCTGGTCTTCTCTCCCGATGGGCGGCAGCTTGCCTCCGCGTCGCTCCGGGGCGAGGTGCGCCTGTGGGAGCTGGCCACGGGCCAACCGCGGCTGCTGCAGGGCGAAGCTCCACAGCCTCCAGGCCGAGTGTCGCTGGTGTTCTCGCCCGATGGGAGCCACCTCGCCGCGGTGGCGGAGCTGGCGACCTCCGCGCAGCTCTGGGACCTGAGCACGGGAGCGCGCGTCCTCGTCAACCCCGGGAGTTACATCATCCGGGAGCTCGTCTTCTCGCCGGATGGACACGGCCTCTTCATCGGAGGATTCGACAACACCCTGCACCTCTTGGACCTGGAGGGGACCCAGCGCCTGCGCATCCACACGGGGGGAAAGGGAGTCCGGCAGGTGCTCGTCACACCGGATGGGCGGACGGTGGTAACCCGCGGGGAGCGTGAGAGCTTCGTGCGCCTGTGGGATGTGCAGTCAGGACAACCGCTGGCACACCTGGAGGGCCACAATGGCAACGTGAACCGCATTGCCCTCTCGGCGGACGGCAAGTGGCTTGCGTCCGCCAGTGATGACCAGACCGTGCGGCTCTGGGACATGGAGAGCCACCAGAGCCGTGTCCTGCAAGGACACACGGCCCCCGTGGTGGATGTGCGCTTCTCTCCGGATGGCCGTCAGGTCTTCTCCCTCGGCGCGGATGACACCCTGCGGATCTGGCCGGACGATCTGCCGTCATCGCCCGCGGCGCTGCGCGCCTGGTTGCAGGCAGTGGACGCGCCCACGCTCGGGGACGACTGAGCCGCGGAGCAGCCCCAAGCGTGAGCGTCTACGCTCCTGCCTCAACCCTGGCGCATCACGAGCAGGCGCAGCTCGGTCATGTCCTCGATGGCGTACTTCACGCCCTCGCGTCCCAGCCCGGAGCTCTTCACGCCGCCGTAGGGCATCGTGTCGACGCGGAAGCTCGGTACGTCACCCACGACGACACCGCCCACCTCCAGCTCATCCCACGCCTGCATGGCCCGGGACAGGTTGTCGGTGAAGACGCCCGCCTGCAACCCGTAG
>NZ_JBJMQP010000015.1:0-18345 GCF_045802625.1 Hyalangium sp.
GGATCCGGCGTGGAGGCCGTGGGAGTGCCGGAGTCCACCGAGGGAACAGGAGGAGGATCCGAGGGAACTTCGTTGCCCTCCGAGGGCGCAGGCCCTGGATCCACTCGCAGGTCGACTGTCCGGGTCCGGTCACCGCAACCCACCGTGAGTAATGAAATGACCGCGAGTCCTGCTCCCAGCGCGCCTGCTCGAATGCTCATTCATGCCTCCGTCACGGAGGCTTGATCGCAAGTCCCGGGCCGACGGCTCCCGCGGCCTACGCCCGGTGCCCGTATGTGTGGCGCCTCAAGCCGCCGGTTGCTTCGATTCTGCGGCCTCCGCCTCGGCCAGCTCCTCCAGGGCGAGGTTCTGGCGCGTCGCGTGGATCTGCGAAATGGAGCGCTCCACAAGCAGATCCAACGTCCAGTCGATGACCACGCGCAGCTTGTTGGAGAAGCCCACGAGCTTCACCAGATAGAGCGTGCGCCAGATGATCCACGCGAGGAACCCAGCCATCCGCACGCCCATCAAGTCCACGGCCGCGAAGTGCTCCCCCACCGAGACGAGCGAGCCATAGTTGAAGTACCGGAACGGCCGGGGCTGGCGGCCCTTGAGCAACCGGACGATGTTGCGTGCGGTGTGGCTGCCCTGCTGGAAGGCCACCTGCCCCAGGGGAGGCAAGGGCCGGCCCTCCCTCTCGCAGAGCGCCGCATCCCCCAGGACGAAGACGTCCTCATACCCCGGGACGCGCAGGTCCGGCCCGATCGTCACACGCCCCGAGCCATGCAGCGGCAGCCCCGACGCCTTCAGCAGCGCGGAGGGCTTCACCCCGGCACACCACACGCAGGTGCGTGTCTCCAGGCGGGTCCCGTCATCCAGCGTCACCGAGGAGGGCTCCACCGCCGTGACGCGCCGCCCCTTCAGCAGCCGGATGCCCAGGTGCTCCAACTGCCGCGAAGCCCGCTGGACGATGAAGGGGTTCCAGCTCGGCAGGATGTCACTGGCGGACTGCACCAGCACCACCTCCACCTCGCTGGGGTCAATCTCCGGGTAGCGGCGCAGCAGGATATGGCCGCACAGATCCCGGATCTCCGACGCCAGCTCCACCCCCGTGGGGCCTCCCCCCACCACCACGAAGCGCAGCATCTCCCGGCGGCGCAGCGAGGCGTCCTCGCGGGCGGCATGCTCGAAGCAGTCGATGATCTGGTTGCGGACGGCCGCCGCATCGCCCAGCTCGCGCATGAAGTAAGCGTGCTGGACCACACCGCGCGTGCCGAACGTCTGGGTCTCCGAGCCCGGCGCCAGCACCAGGAAGTCATAGAGCGTCTCGCTGGTGACGGCGCGCGACGCGCCCGCCTGTGAGGCGGCGTCCACGTCCGCCAGCGCGTGGATCACCTTGCGCTCGGTATCAATCGACCGCACCCACTCCTTCTTGAAGATGACGTTGGAGGCCTCGAAGATGCGCCGGAAGGGATAGGTGACCTGGCGGGTCTCGATGGCGCCCGCGGCCACGCTGGGCAGCAGCGGCGGGAAGAGGAAGTAGTTCTTCTTGTCGATGAGGACGATCTCCAGGCCCTTGTGGTAGCCGAGCGCGCGATCCAGCCCGAGGGCGGCATAGAGCCCCGCGAAGCCCCCACCGACAATGACCACGCGCACCGGGCGCCCCGGACGTCCCCGCCAGTGGGTGTACAGCCACATCTCCTTCAGGGGCCGCCCCGCGATGAAGAGCAGCCACAGGCTCTCGGCCGCGACGGCGTAGCCCAGCAGCGTGGGGGCCGAGGACAGCGTGTGCAGCAACAGCCAGCACGCCAGATCCAGCAGGCCCAGGCCGGCCGTCACCGCGAGCAGCGCCACCCGGGCTCCTCGGGGGATGGCCACCTTGCGGAAGAGGTGGCTGGCCAGCGCGAGCGCCAGGCCGAGCGAGAGCGCGTGGCCGGCGAACAGGAGCCAGAAGGCGAGCGGGTTGTGGGCTCTGACCTCCGCCAGCATTCCTCCCCAGATGAGCGCCACCCCGAGCGAGAGGTGCCAACTGGTGAGGAACACGGAGAAGAAGAGCGCCGAGAAGAAGAGGAACAGCGTCAGGAGCAGGGCCAGGGTGAAGAAGACCTTCCGGCCTGGCGAGAGGTTGATGAGCGGCTTCTGATCGGTCCGTGGCATGGGCGCTCCTGACTTCAGACCCCTCCACTATCCCTGATTATGCTCAAGGGGGTCGACTCGGGATTGGCGGGCGCCGGCAGGGAGCAACCGGCCCTCACGAGGAGGGCGGCAGCCCCATCTTCCGGAGGAAGCGGGACTGCATCTGCTGCTCTCGCTTCTGTCCGCGCTCGAGCGCCTTGAGCTTCTCCCCCTCCCGCGTCCGGGGGGGGCCACTCGCATCGAGTGAAGACAGCAGCCGGGCCATGGTGGCCGTGATGTCCTCCACGGCGCGCTCGAACGCCACCCGGTTGGCTCGCGAGGGGGACTGCATCCCGCTCAGCTTCCGGACGTATTGCAGGGCGGAGTCGCGAATCTCCTCCCGCGTCGCGGGCGGCTCGAAGTGATGGAGCAGCTTGATGTTGCGGCACATGCTCCGAATCCTATCACGCCGCCGAGGCTCACCGAGCCACGAGCGCCGGGGGTGCGAAGCGCCCGGGTCCACTGGGGTTGCCCAGCGGCGCCCAGGCCGTGCCGTCCCAACGCATCACGTACACAGCGCGGGTGTTATCGGACCACGCGACGACGAGGTCCTCTCCCTGCCTGGCGATCGACGCGGCATCCGCCTTCCCGTCGAGCGCTCCGAGTTCCACCGGGCGTCCGCCCTCCCACCGCTGTACGTGCAGCGTTCGCGGCCCCGATCCCGCGAGGAATACCGCCACCGGGCGGTTGTGGGAGTCGACCGTGACCGGAAACGCGAGGCCTGACTGACCGCCACAGGTCGCCTTGCCTTCGCCGAAAGGCTCCCAGCCGTCGTTGAATCGAGCGCCTTGGACCGCGATTCCCGGGCACAGCGGCCAGACGACAACGGGATTGCCGTCAGGGCCCACCGCGGCCGAAGGATCCCCGTTCTGGCTCGAGCCGGGCACGCCCCTCGTCGCCGACCCGGCGAGCTCGCTCCACTTCGAGCCATTCCACCGCTTGCCAAAGACAGCGCTGCCGCCTCCGTTGCGCTGGTTGTTCCAGAAGACGAGGGGAGCGCCCAGACCGTCGACGACGAGCACCGGTGCGCCCGCGCTGCCGGTGTGGGCCCCTGTTCCCGACGAGGGCCGGCCCAGGTCCAACCACCGCCCGTCATCGAAGAGGCGGACGCGCACGTGAATGTCGCAGCACACGCCATCCTCGAGGCCCGCGTGCTGCCAGGCGATCACCGGGCGACCGTGGCCATCGAATGCGAGCGACGGGCGGCTGGCGCCATAGCCGCTGGGCTGCGTCACCGAGGCGCTCACTCCGCCGCCTTGGGCCGACCCCGCGAGTTGGAGCCACCGCTTGCCATCCCAAAGCTCGAAGTAGACCTGGCTGCCGCCTGGGGTCTGGGCGATGTAGGCCAACGCGGGTTGGCCGTTCGGCGCGAGCGCCAGCGAAGGCTGCCCCGCCTGCACGAACTCACCCCGAGGTGTGCCGAGCGCCTGCCATGCGCTGCCGTTCCAGCGTTTGACCTCGATGCCGGCGTTCGCGTCGTAGTTCATGAACGCGATGATCGGCCCGAGTCCCTCCTTCTGCGGTAGCGCGACGCGCGCTTCGACCGGTGCGGGGCGCGAGGCATGCGGAGCGGGTTCGGCGGGGGACGGTGGAGCCGCCGGAGTGGAGCAGAGAACCAGTGCTGCCAGCGCGCCAAGGAGGGGCATGTGGCTTTCATACAAAGCCCCTGGGCTCGTATTCAATGCCCCATCAGGGCTCGTTGAATGCGGGCATGGACTTCTGCTGGATCAACCCCAAGCGCCTGCCTTTGCCCTCCCATCTCCCGGAGCCCCGCTTCACGCTGCAATCCGTTGCAGAGCTGCCTCCGCTCTTGAGGTCTTGAGCGGAGGCAGCGCCGAGGAGCGGCGGGCCGGGCGGTGGCGCCATAGGGGCCGCTGTGCGGCTCGAAGGACGGCCGTGAGGCCGTGAGCGTCCTCACAGGAAGCCCGTGAGCGCGTTCACAGTATTTCCGTCTTTCTGAGAACAGTCTGGATCTCAGGAGGTGCAGGAAAATGCTGAATCTGCCTTGTTGGGTTTCGTTGCTGAACGTCGCGCTGTGCCTGCTGTGGAGCACGCTGTCCTTCCTGGTGGTGCGTCTAGGGTTTCAGTGGGCGTACACCTCGTGGTTGCGCCTGCGAGATTCCTTCGACACCGGGCGGATCCGGACCCTGGCCTTTGTCTGCGCGGTGGTGCTCTTCATGGGCTCGGCGCCGCGCTTCGTCGAAGTGCCCCTGAGGTTGATCTACGCGGCCATCATCGCCGTACCGCTTCAGACGCTCGGGGGTGCGCCGGCAGCGAGTCGTGACTCCGCCCCGCTCACGGAGACAGCGCCGCCCAGGGCCCTCCATGTCGCCAGCCAGACCCTGCGGCTGCTCGCCTCTCACATGCTGCACGAGCTCCAGTGCTTCCAGGAGGAGCTGCCCTACGTGCAGCTCGCGTTCTTCTGCATCGTGTGGTTCGCGCTCGCACGGGGGTTCCGAGCCTTCTCCCCGCCCCAGAGTGCCGCACAGGCGGATGGGCGTTGGAGCTTCCAGACGCTGTGCCTGGGGAGCAGACAATGGTCGCTGCTCATCCTGCTGGTGGTGGGTTTGTCGCTCTGCGTGGGCTCCATCACCTCTGTCTGCGAGATGAGTGACAAGGACGTCGCCCCCATCCCCGAGCTCAGCCAGGAGCGGCTCAAGGCGCGGTTGGAAGCGAGCCAGGATGGCTTCACGCTCGAGAGCGATCCCTACCCCTATGTGAGCAGCGGCGACGCGGGCGCAGCGCTCGCGGAAGAGGTCGAGCAACAGCAAGTCCAGCAGGAATGGCATCTGAACCGGGCCCAGCCGGCGCGGCCCATGCCGGGCAAGGCGCAGCTCGACTTCGTCCTGGGAGCGCGCTCCCAGCTTCAGGCGACCTGGAAGAGCCTGCTCGAGCTCTCCAACAGCCGCTATCACCGCGCGACCCAGGACGCGCTGACGGAGTATGGGGTGAGCAGCAGCACGCTGCATGGCCTGCGCGAGCAGCGGCAGCAGTTTCTGGACATTGTCGCCTGGCACGGGGAGGCCTGCCATGCGCTGCGGACCGCCGTGGATCAATGCCGGCGGCAGATCATCGTCAGCGAGACCGGCTGGGCCGAGTGGGCCTCCACCCTGGGCCCCCAGCTCGAGCAGGCGGCGCCGCAGCCCGAGGTGACGCACGCCCTGCGAGACCTGCTGATCCAGGCCCAGGAGGCGTGCCAGGTCGCATCGCTCAAGCCTGTGCCCAAGCGCGGAGCCTTCGGTGAGGCGATTGGGCCGCTCATGCCCATCGCCGGCTGGCTGGTTCAGACGGAGTCCGTCCAGCTCGCGCTCATCATTGGCATGCTCGGAGCCGGGCTCCTGGGCTCGGTGGTGGCCAGCTTCCTGCGTCCGCAGAGCGCGCGGGCGCAGACGGAGAGGCAACTGGCGGGGGTGGTGGTGCGCGGACTGACAGCGGCCATCGTCGTCTTCCTGGCCATCCAGGGAGGGCTCTCCACGGTGTCGGTGTCCGCCGGGGGTGCTCCCCCTTGTCCCAATCCGCACCTGCTCCTGCTCATCTGCTTCGTGGCGGCCGTCTACAGCGAGCAGGTGTGGACTGCCGCCCAGCAGCGGCTGGCCAAGCAGTTGGGCACCGGTGAGAGCTCCAACGAGGCGGCCCCCCCGTCCGCCAGGCCCCTGGTTGCCGCGGCCGCCCACCCGCCGGCCCACGGAGAGTGAGTCTCAACCGATGGACAAGCTCATCGCGGAGCTGGCCGAGCCGCTCCCGCTTCGCCGAGCGCGCTCTGGAGGCCAGGCTTGAACAGGTGCAACGGGGCGTCGCTGCCCAGGGCGATGAAGGGCGCCCAGTAGTGGGGGTGGGGCTGGGTCTGGCGCAGCGTGCGCATCGCCTCCCGCAGCGCCGCGGCTCGGCCCTGCCCCGCCAGCAGGTTGCGGTAATAGGCCTCCATCAGCTCTCGCGTCGTCTTGTCGTTCACTTTCCACAGGCTCATCACCACCGTCTCGGCTCCAGCCACCACCAGCGCCCGGCGCAGCCCGTACACGCCCTGGCCCAGCTTCACCTCCCCGCGCCCCGTGTCGCAGGCGGACAGCACCACCAGCTGCGTGCCCCACAAGTCCAGGCCGGCCAGCTCCAAGGCTGTCACCAACGCGCTGTCGAGCTGAGGCCGCTCAGCTCCCGAGGACTGGGGCCCCGGGGCCCGCGCGCCCGCGAGGACCAGGCCCGAGCGCAGCAACGGATTGGCCGAGCGCGGCGCCAGGTTCTCGTCCGCCAGCGCACCGAAGTGGCCCACGCCGCGCGAGTCCTCGGGCGCGGGCGCATCTCCGAGGAAGAAGCCGTGCGTGGCCAAGTGCAGCACGCCGGGGGGGCTGGGCAGGCGCAGCAGCCGCTCCTTGGTGGCCTCGGGGCCCAGGAAGAGCTGCGCTTGGGGGATCAGGCGCTGAATGGCCTCGGCCTCCTGGCGCGTGCCCGGCAGCGGCGCCCAGGCACGCTCCACCACGTCCGCGCGCAGCGTCGAGAAGAAGCGCTCCAGGGAGGGCGGGGGCTCGTCCCACTCCTGCGCTCCCCCTCGTGTGGCCTGCGGCTCCGGGAGGCGCGCCCGGAAGTCCGGATCCGCCAGGACGACGACAGAGCCCGAGAGCGCCCGGTCCTGGGTCCGAAACAACAGATCCTTGCCCGCGGTGAGATAGGTGAAATCGTAGGTGTCCACGAGGAACTGGCTCCCGTCGTGCAAGGCCGCGAAGGGCACCAAGCCCAGCTGGCCATCGGGCGAGAGGAACAGGCGGTGGGTACCCCCCAGTAACGGCTCCAGGGGCCGGAAGGCCATCTGGTAGAGCGCCTGGGCAGAGGCTTGGAAGGTGGCATCGCGGCGGGCCAGGGCATCGCGCAGGCGCGAGGCGGCGAGCTCCATCGGCTCGGCGGGGCCCAGATCGCTCGCGCGGATCCGAGCATCGGGGAAGAGCACCAGCGCCAGGTAGCGCAGCTGGCCCGGCTGCGAGGCCTCGGGCGCACCCGGAGGGCGCAGCAGCGGGCGCTCCCGATAGCTGACGAACTCCACCAGGGCGCTGTCCTTGGGCAGGGCCGCGGCGACACGGTCCACCACTTCCGAGGGTGACGGCAGCGCGGTCAGCGCGCGCAAGGGAGCCGAGCGCCGGGCCAGGTCCGTCTCGAGCGCGTCCCCCTGGGCATCGAGCTGCTTGAGCCGCGACTGGTAGTCGGTGGCGGCGAGCGCCCCCGGGTCTTGCAGCGCCAGGGAGGAGAGCTGGGTGCGTAGGTCGCGCAGGCGCTCGAAGGTGCCGCGATCCTGCGCGCCGAGGCTCTGGTAGATGGTGCGGGAAGTGTCGGCCGCCTCCTCGACGGAGCGGCCCTTGAGCAGGAGCACGGCGGTGAGCGCCAGGCGCTGCACCTGAGCATTGTCCGGATGAGCGCGCAGCAGGGTGTACAGCTGCTCCTCATCCCCCCGGAGGAACTGGAGGAAGCTGTCCAGGCGGGACTCGGAGAAGTCCAGCGCCTCGTGGCGCAGGCGCTGCTCGGAGATGGTGAACGCCCGCTGAAGCAGGGGCAGGGCCTCCTCCATGCGCTGCTGGGCGAGCCGGAGCTGGCCCAGGTTGTTGAGGGCCTCCGCGACCAGGGCATGGCTGGGCCCGAGCGCGGCCTCCCGGATGGAGAGGGCCTGCTCATAGAGCGGTTCGGCACGCGCGTAGAACCCCTGGGCCTTGTAGAGGCCCGCCAGGCTGGTGAGTGAATAGGCGACGTCGGGGTGGTGGTTGCCCAGGGCCGCCTGCCGGATGGCCAGCGCACGCCGGAAGAGAGGCTCGGCGCGGCTGTACAGGCCTTGATCCGCATAGAGGCTGGCCAGGATGTCGAGGGTCCGGGCGACGTCCGGGTGCTTGGGACCGAGGGCGGCTTCATTGATGGCGAGGGCGCGCTCACCGAGCGGCTGGCCGCGGCCGTACAAGCCCTGGTCCCGGTAGAGGTTGGCCAGGTTGTCGAGAGAGGTGGCCACCAGGGGATGGTGGCTGCCCAGGGCCGCCTCGCGGATGGCCAGCGCGCGCTGGTACAGCGGCTCGGCGCGCCCGTACGAGCCCTGCTCCCGGTAGAGGTTGGCAAGGTTGTTCAGGGAGGTGGCGACCAGCGGGTGGTTACTGCCCAGGGCCGCCTCGCGAATAGCCAGCGCGCGCTGGTACAGCGGCTCGGCTCGGCTGTACGCCCCCAGCTTCGCGTCGAGGCGCGCCATGCCGTTGAGCGAATCCGCAACATCCGGATGGTTCTCTCCCAGGGTCGCCTCCCGAATGCCCAGCGCACGTTGGTACAGGGGCATGGCACGGCCGAAGAAGCCCTGCTCCGTGTAGAGGTTGGCCAGGCTGCTGAGCGAATCGGCGAGCGCCAGAGGATCATCGCTGACTGGCGCATCTCGAAGCTGGAGCGCACGCTGAAGCGGAGGCTCTGCCTGCTCATAGTCCCCCCGGAGCTGGTGCAGCGTCCCGAGCAGGTGCAGGCAGGAGGCGACCTGGGGATGGGTGCTGCCAAGCACGGCCTCCCGTAGCGCGAGCGCCTGCTCACCCTGAACCAGGGCCTCGGCGTACCGGCCCTCCTGCTGGAGCTTCGTCGCCGCGTCATAGGCTGCCTGCGCTTGTTGAAGCCGCGCATCCAGCCGCCCCTCGTCGGCCGCCGCTGCACCGCAGCAAAGCATGCCCACCAGCATCCACTTGAGAACCTGCATGACTCCCCCTGACTTCCACGGGCGGCCGCTGAAGCGGCCCCGGCCATGAGAGCCAGCATCGTGAGAAATCATGCAAGAGATCCGCCCCGAGTCTGACTTTGCTACGAGCCGACGTGTCGACAGTGGCTGCGCTCACGTCCGACGTGTCGGAATCGGTGGTTCGACACGTCGGACGGGTCCAACATTCGATGGTGCCTCGGATGGCGGGGCAATGAGCTCCCGCTTGAGGAAGCCTCGAGCCTCCATACCCTCAAGCAAGAGCTGGCCTTGTTTGACTATGCGGCCAGCGACACCAACAGCGGCACGAATCCCAAGACCTCCACCAACAAATTCATCACCCTCCACGCGGGCGAGGCGGTCATGTTCCTACAACGCCACGGGCGCCACGGCCTCGGGGGATACGTACCCGCGGCTCTACCAGAACAACGGGGGCGTCTTCACCCAGGTGGCTGCCAGCGACTCGGCGGTCACGCCCTACAAGGACTTCTGCGAGCTACAGGCCGAGCTCGTCTACACGGTGCCCACCGCTGGCTACTACCAGGTCCGCATCGGCTGCGCCGCCAACAAGGCCTGCAGCGGCAACCTGGCGGTCTATGTCGAGTAGCCGCGGGCTCCCTCTCCTTGGAGCCACAGCCACCCCCCTTGTTATTTCACGGAGGAGCCAGTCCGTTCCGCTCAGGACCAGGTGACCGCATGCCCTTCTTCCTCAATGAAAGGGGCCTGGGGCATGCGCGGCAGCTCCACGGTGAAGGTGGCGCCCTGGCCCGGGGCGCTCTCCACGGTGATGTCACCCCCGAGCGCCTCCACGCTCTGCCGGACGATCCACAGCCCCATCCCCAAGCCGCCATAGTGTCGCGAGTCGACCGCGCGCTCCAGCCGCTCGAAGATTCGCCGGTGATCCTCCACGGCGATGCCGATGCCGGAGTCGATGACCTGGAGACGCACCCGGTCCCCCCGCGCATCGAGCCGGAGCGTGATGGGCTTGCCCGCCCCAAACTTGATCGCGTTGGAGATCAGGTTGCCCACGATCTGCTCCAGCCTGAGCCGATCCCACGCGCCGGGAATCGGGCCAGCGCACTCGAGCCTGAGCTCCGAGGTGGCCTTCGAGGCAGCCTCCGCGTTCTGCTCGAGCTGCTCCTGGAGGAACTCCTGGAAGTCGAGCGGCTCGTACCTCAGCTCGAGCCGGCCCAGGGTCAGCCGGGTGATGTCCAGGAGTTGCTCGTCCAGGATCTGCAGCCGCCTCAGCTGGCGTGACGTGGCGGCGAGCACGGACCGCAGCCGGGAGTCCTGCCCGCTGCCGGTGGGCTCGCGGGCCAGCAGCCGCTCCAGGTGCTGGACCTGCGCCTTCATGGACGTCAGTGGGGTCTTCATCTCGTGGGCGGCGATGGCGAGGAACTCGTCACGCAGCCCAAGCGCCTCGTGGGCCTTCCGCGAGGCCTCCTCCGCGGTCTGCCGGGCCCGGCTCTCCTCGACGAGCAGACGATCCCTCTCGGCCTCCGCGCGGCGCCGCAGGGTGACGTCGCGAAAGCTCCACACCCGCCCGATGATCTCCTCTCCCAGCCGCTGGGGCCGGGAGAAGCGCTCGAAGACGCGCCCGTCCTTGAGTGCGATCTCGTCCTCGCTCTCCAGCTCGGGGTGTTCGTAGAGGTACGCCACGCGGGAGAGGAAGCCCTTGGGGTCGGCCACCTGGTCTTGCGCGACGGCCAGCGCCCGCGTGTCATCCCCGCTCTCGAGGCTGGAGCGGGGGATCCCCCATAACTGGGCGAAGCGCTGGTTCATGGCGGTGATGCGCCCCAGGCGATCAACGACGAGCAGGCCATCGGCGGTGGACTCCAGCGAGGAGTGCAGCAGAGACAGGGAATGCGCGAGCTCACGGGTGCGCTCGTGCACTCGCTGCTCGAGCCCCTGGCGCTCCTTCTCCAGGGCCTCGTGCATCTGAATGCGCTCTTCGACGACGGCGGCCAGGGAGAGGAAGATGAGGCTGATCACCACCACCCTCATCTGGACCTCGAAGAAGGCCCGCGCGACCTCTGTCTCACCGACCTGCGAGAGGCTGGCGGCGATAATCATGCTGGACCACGCCAGGTTGGAGAGGACGGCTCCCCGCGAGCCGAACCGGTGCGCGGCCCAGAGCATGAGGGGGGCCACGGGATAGGCCATCACCCCTCCCAACACGAGCTTTCGCGCGATGATGAACGCCACGAGATAGCCGCCCAGTTGGAGCACGCTGAGCAGGGCGGCTTCCCAGCGTGAGCGAGAGGGGAGCCCGCAAGGCGGTGCGGTGAGCGCCAGGAGGAGCGGCGCGACGAGCAGGGTGCCCGTGCTGTTGGCGATGGACCAGGCCCAGAGGTAGCGGAAGGGAGGCGACACAGCCGGGCCGCCCAGCAGTTGCGTGGCGTACGTGGTGACGGAGGCCAGCACGGGATAGAGGAGGCCCGCGATGAGTCCAAAGCCAATGACACCGCGCAAGCTGCACGGCCAGCGAGCCGGCCCCACGAGCCGGCGGATGAGGTAGGCGCCCGCCACGGCGGAGAGAGAACGCCCCAGCCCCGCCAGCAGCGCGGGGAGGTATCCTCGGAGGAGCGAGCTGCCACCGCCCTCGAGGACCCAGAGTTGGGTGACGATCACCGAGCCGAGCAGGATGGCGGGCCATCGCGAGGTGCCACGCAGCAGGAGCATCGCCAGAGCAAAGCCACCTGCTGGCCAGACAAGGATCAACTGGCCCCCGAGCCGGAGGTACTGCCCGAACCAGCCCAGCAGCACGTAGCCCGCGGCAATCGCCAGGTCCTCGAGGAGGAGCAGGCCCACGCGCCGCAGGCGGCTCTCTTCAGGCTGTCGTGGATGCCGCGCTATGGTTGCCGACCCTGCGTGCGCTCCCATGGTCGCTCCGGCTCTCGGCGGTGAAGAGGCGCCCAGCCAAAGATAGGCACCCCGGTACTGCCCCCCACGAGGGTCTTCCGCTGGTCATAGGCCGGCAGCGTGGGGGCCGGGCGAAACCCTGGCTGGGCTGACACAGCGCAAGCCTCAGTGGTCGAACTCCCGACACCTCGTCCCCTCGCCCAGGTTCCCCTTGGGCACCCGAGCCCTACATTTCGTGGCCAGAGGGGGGCGTCCATGGGTGTTTTACGGAAGAGACAGTCCGTTCCGCTCAGGACCGGGTGACGCATGCTCTTCTTCCTCATCGTGATGTGCGTGGGGCTGGTGGGACTGGGCACCATGGCGGTCCCCGGGCTGTTCCATCACGGGCACCTGGGCCACCCCGGCAGCTTGCACGCCACGCACGCCCATGGCGCCATGCCGCACGCGCCGGCCCCGGGCCATGCGCTGGCGCCCCACCCCGGTGCTCACGCCAGCAGTCACTCGGGGCACACGAGCGACTCGGGCCACGGCCTCCTGCGCTTCGTTCCCACGCCCCGCCTCATCTTCAGCGTGCTGGCGCTCTACGGCGCCTTCGGCAATCTGCTGGCGCTGACCTTCGCCTCCCTCTGGCTCGCCGCCCTCCTGGCGTTGCTCCCCGCGCTGCTCGTGGAGCACTTCCTGCTCGCTCCCCTGTGGAAGCTGGCATTCCAGTTCCAGGGGCAGCCCAGCTCGCCGCTGCCGTCGCTGCTGATGGAGGAAGCGCGCGCCGTGACGCCCTTCCGCAATGGCAAGGGGCTGGTGCAGGTCATCCGGGATGGCCGCAGCATTCAGCTCAGCGCCCGGCTCTCCGAGGGCCAGCCCCTGCTGCCCGTCCGCGTCGGCGACACCCTTCGCATCGAAGAGATCGACCCCGAACACGAGCGCGTCATCGTCTCTCTGTTGTGAGTCAAGGAGCTTGCCATGAGTGCACTGGTCATCGCAGCCGTCGTCACGCTGGGCGTCATCCTCCTCACCCCCATCATCGTCAGCACCTTTCTCCGCGATGTGGAGGCCGGAGAGATCCGCCTGGTGAGCTGGCTCAACGGCAAGCTCCGCATCTACCGGGGGCCCTGCAAGGCGCTGGTGATTCCCATCCTCACCGTGAGCCGCGTCATCCCCGCCTCCGCCATCAACGTGGACATCGACATCACGGATCAGACCGCGGACATGGACTCGACGGGCGTGCCCGCCCCGGTGAAGGTCACCGTCAAGGCCTCGGCCATCGTGAGCGTCGGCGAGGAGGACAGCATGGTGAACACCGCCGCCAACAAGTTCTTCTCCAAGGCCGAGGACGAGCAGCTCTCCACGCTCACCGATGTGCTGTCCTCGGCGGGACGGCGCGCCATCAACCTGCTCAAGCACGATCAGCTCTTCAACTCGCGCACCGCCGCGCCCGCCGCCCTGGCTCCGCTCAAGGAGAAGGAGGCGCTGGTGGCCCACGGCGAGGACGATGAGCTGGCGGTCATCATCAAGGAGGCCTGCTCCCGCGAGCTGCTGGACCTGGGGCTGTCCTTCAACAGCCTCAACATCAAGGCCGTGCTGAGCGAGGTGGCCGATGCCCGGCGGCGCGAGTCCGCGGCGCGCGCCAAGGCCAGCGCGGACGTGGTGCAGGCGCGCGAGGAGCAGCGGTCGAAGATCGCCCAGCTCGAGGCCGCGCAGAAGGTGAACGATCAGGAGCGCGCCCTGAAGACGCAGATCGCCTCCAACGGAGCGGCCATTGCCCGCGCCGAGGCCGAGCGCCAGGCGGTGATCCGCGAGCTGCGTCAGGCCGAGCTGGGCGCGATGCAGATCACCCAGGCCCAGGCGGACGCGGACCAGAACGTCATCGCCATGGAGGCCGAGGGCCGGGCCCAGGCCTCGCGCATCCGCCGGGTGGCCGAGGCCGAGTCGGACGCCATCCGCATGAAGGCGCAGGCGCTGCTGGAGGCGGGCCAGGTGTACCTGGATCTGCGGCGGCTGGAGCTGGCCCCGGAGTTGACGCGAGCGGTGGCCGGGGCGCTGTCCAACAGCCAGTTCGTCAACTTCGGCTCGGCGGGCCCGAGCGGCGGGCAGAGCGCCATGGCCACCGGCTCGGATGACGTGCTGCGGGTGGTGCAGACGCTGATGGCCGCCCAGGTCATCACCCACGCGCCGCCCTCGGGCGATGGCGCCTCACGCTCCCCGAGCAGCGCCAGCAACGGGAGCGCGGAGAAACCCGCGGACTGGAGCGCCTCCCACAAGCACTAGGGGAGCGGCCCCTCCCCGAGTCGGAGCCGCGCGCCGGAATCCAACACAACCACACCTCTCCCGGCCAGTGAGGCCGCTCCCGCATTTCCCATAAGAGTCTGAGTCCAGGCATGTGCCGGTTCTCCTTCCAGGACACCCACCATGTTGGACTGCTCTTGCCGGATGGGCCGTGGCTCTCGCGGGTACGCGCTGGGGTTGCTGTGCTCGCTGCTCGTCGCGGCCTGTGGTCCCCAGCTCGCGGTGATCTCGATGACTCCCACCACTCCCTCGCCCCAGGGGCTGCGCTCGGTGGAGGCCTGGGAGCAGCTCTTCCTGGACCGTTGGGACGCCGAGCACGACGCGTACTTCCTGCCCGAGAGCAGCTCGGGGGACAGCGCGCAGCTCTACAACCTGGCCTACGGGATTGATGGCAACACGGCCATGTACCGAGCCACGGGGAACCTCCAATACCTGGACCGGGCCCTGCTCTACACCACCCTGGCCATCGACACCGCCCGGGATTCCTGGTCACTCCCCCGGAGCCAATTCCAGGACACCTACCGAGGCTGGGCCTCCGAGGATCCCGCGACGCTGGGCCAGGAGGTCGCGCTGAACGAGAGCTATTGCTGGCGCTATGTCACGCGCCTGCTGCGCGTCATCCGTGAGACGCCCGCGCTCTATGACGACCCTCACTACCGCAAGCCCTATCTCCAACTGTTGGAGTTCTCGGAGAAGGACATCTTCGAGAAGTGGTTCGTGCGAGGGCCGAACAGCTACATCTACCGCGAGAACACGCACATGGCCTCGCACTGGGCGGCGATCGCCCTGAACCTGGCGCTCATGACGGCCGACGAGACGCGCCGGGCGCGGTACCTGGAGGTCTTCCAGAACATCAACGAGAGCCTGCCGAATCACGACTCGTCCCTGCGCCGGCAACTGAGCGCCCCCGCCGCTCATGCACAGACCCTCTTCTGGAACGACGCGTGGGGCTCCTCCTCCCGCCCGGGCCAGGATGTGTCCCACGGCAACGGCGTGGTGGCCTTCATCGTCGAGGCCCACGATGTGAGCGGGGTGAAGGATTTGAATCAGGAGTGGACGGACGAGGATGTCCGCGCGCTCGCCCAGACGCTCGACACCGTCATCTGGCCCGCGGCCGGGCAGTATGCGGAGTACGTCGATGGCTCGGGCAAGGGCAATGGCTGGTTCAACGATGGCTTCATGAAGCTGGGCCGCTACAGCGTCCACCTCCAACGCCGGCTCGAGACGCACATGGTGGGGCGCAACACCCAGTTCTATGGCAATGCCGCCCTCAACGTGTGGCTGCTATCCGAGACGGCGGCCCAGTGAAGGGGGAAGTTCCTGACTACGGGTGGGTGCACCCCCCGGCACGCGCGAACGTGGCCGCGAAGAAGTATCCGTAGCTGTCGGCATTGTCGACGGCCTTGTCGACATCGAAGTCCTCGGCGGCGTACGGGCCGATGCACTGGCCGCGATTGCCGGCCAGTTGCTGCGCCGCCGACCACTTGGGCACGTACTGGTAGTCCTTCGTCTTGCAGGCGAGGTGGCTGAACTCGTGCACCAGGGTGAGGTAGCGGTTGTCGAGCTCGTCCTCCTCTTTGATGGTGTAGCGCCAGTCCATGTAGATGAACAGGCTGCCCGCCATCATGGGATTGAGGTTGTGCGGGTAGACGTGCGCGTAGACGTTCGGGTTGTCGCCCAACACCGACGAGTAGGTGACCGTGAGGCTCGCGGCCCGCTCGATGACCTTGCGCATCGTGATCACGTGCGCCTTCACCTTCTTGGCGGTGGCCCACGAGTCGTCGCCGAACGCCCACTTCATCCGGTTGGCGATGTCCTGGTTGAGCGGCGCCGTGAGGTGGGCCTCCATGCTCTTGACGTCTTCGTGGAGCTGGGTGAAGTGGGTCTGCACGTCCTCGATGCACGCGTCCGCGATCTGGTTGGTTGCGCCTTGGGCGAGGATGCGCGGCTTCGTCCGGAGCAGCGTCGTGCGGTCGATTCTCATGCCCGAGAGTTTACCATGCCCCTGCCGTAGCATGGGAGCACCCCCACCCCGACGAGGCTCCCGATGGAGAGAGCCCCCCCCTTCCATTGTCTCCCCTGCGCCCAGCGCTTCCGCGGAGCCTCCGTTGCACGGGCCAGCGCTCCGAGCAGGCGCGGCCCGATGCGAGCCAGCCCTACCGCTGAGTGGCCAGGATGCGCCACGCGTGGGTGTCCACCGCATAGCGCGCCCCTACATCCAGCAAGGGTGAGGGGCTACGATCACATGTCTCCGGTCTCAGGAAGATGCTGACGAACACCACGCCTTCATTCCCGTGCCAAGCCATGACGTCATAAGAGTCGCGCTGATAGAAACAGCCATCCTCCAGAGGCGTTCCCCGAGGGGGCTCGCGATCCCAGGGCAGAAAGTCCTCGAACGCCAGATTGATGGCGCGGAGAGTGACCCCATCGAAGGTGACAGCATTTTCGGGAACGACGAGAGGAAATTCGACCTTGGTTGCTTCTGCTGGAGGTGCATACACAGGCCGAGGAGGCCTCTTGAAGAGCGCACACGAGTTCAAAGCGAGCAAGAGAACAAGCCATGCTCGAGCAGGCTGTTTGCTCATGGCACCACCCCCGTCACCTTACCGATTGCCTTATTCTCTGGCTTGACTATCCCCACGAGGCGCCATTCCTTGCCTCGGCGTTCGTATAGCTCGCCGGGTCGATTTTCTTTCTGAAAAGGAACGTACTTGAGAACATGGCAGCCCGTGTCGAATTGGACTCGAATCGAGAACCGCTGATTCTTGGTGAGCAGGTCGTCGGGTGACAAGCGACTTCCCTATGGGAGCGGCGTAGCTCGCATAATATTTGCCGTCAGGCATCAGGTAGAGGAGGCCGCAATACTCTTGGCCGTAATCCCCAGCGGTTGCACGGGGAAGTTGCGTCACGGCCGGACAGAGCTGATCGATCACCTCATCTACATCTGAGGATGATTGGATCGCGTCCCAAGGCCCATTCACCCAAACAGTGCCGTCCTCCTTGATGCCATAGCGTGACTCCTGGACTGGCTCAGGAGCAGTCGCACACCCCACTAGCGCAGGGACAATCCACATCCATGGCCGCATGACTCTGGACATCCCTTCAGCCTCCTGCGGCCGCGCTCACTCTCCATGGCAACAAGGTCCGCTCTGCCGACTATAGTCGGCAGAAACCAAGCGTACCACTGGAGCCCAGCCATGCTGCTGCCTCCAGCGCGCTGACTGCCAGATTCACGGCTCCAGCAACGCGGCGAGCACCTTGCGCACCTCGGCCGGACCGTTCACCCGGTACGCGGCGCGCGAGGGCTTGCCGTTCGCGTGGATGGAGAGCGCTCCCTCCGGCAGCGCGGCGAACAAATCCTCATCCGTGCGGTCATCTCCGAAGGCCGCCACGAGCGTCCCAGGCGCCATGCCCTCCAGGACCTGGGCCACCATCCGCCCCTTGTGGACACCTCGCGGGCGCACCTCCACCACCTTGTCCCCGGGCAGCACCTCCAGGTGGCTGCCGGCCAGCACCTCGCACAGCTTCAAGCGCAGCTCGCGCGCCTGCCACGAGCCGTAGCCGGGATCCACCTGCCGGTAGTGCCACGCGAGCGAGGCCGTCTTCTCCTCCACGAACGAGCCCGGCACCCGCGAGGTGAACATGTCCAGCAGCGGGCGCGCCTGGGCCTTCCACTCAGGAGAGATCCCCTCCAGCATCTTCCACTGCGCCCCGGGCGACGGCCGAGACCACAGACCATGCTCGGCATGGAGCCCCACGGGCAGCTCCCCCAGCCACGCCTGCAGCGTCTGCCGGAGCCGCCCGCTGACGATGTGCACCGAGGTGTTGGGCAACGCCGCCACCCGCTGCAGGAGCAGCTTCAGCTCCGGATCCGGCATGGCCAGCTCCGGCCGAGGCGCGAACCCCACCAGCGTCCCGTCATAGTCCAGCAGCAGGATGCGCCGACGGGCCTCCTTCAGCCGGGTGATGACCTCCGGCGCTCCCGGCGTCTCCTTCACGCTCACGATCGGCACGGCCTGGAGCGCGTCCAGGAAATGGCTCACCCACCAGTGCACGTCGCGCGCCTTCACCTGCGCGCGCAGGCGCTGCATCCGCTTGCGGCGCTCCTCCACCGGCATGTTCAGCGCTTGCTGGATGGAGTCCGCCAGGCCCTCCACGTCGTAGGGGTTGACCATGACGGCGTCGTGCAGCTCGGTGGCGGCCCCGGCGAACTCGCTCAGCAGCAGCACCCCGTCCTCATCCGGCCGCGCCGCGCAGAACTCCTTGGCCACCAGGTTCATCCCGTCCCGGATGGGCGTGACGAGCATCACATCCGCGGCGCGGTACAGCGCCGCGAGCTGCCGCTCGTTGAA
>NZ_JBJMQP010000186.1:0-3576 GCF_045802625.1 Hyalangium sp.
ACCACGCTCTACCAGTGGACGCAGGAGCGCGACTTCCCCGCGCTGCCGGTGGGCCAGCTCGAGGTGGAGCAAATCACCAAGGACCTGGGGACCTTCAAGCTGCGCGGGCTGGTGTTCCCCATCCCCGCGGACGATGAGGTGCGCGCGGACGTGGAGGAGGCCGCCGGCAAGACGGGACGCAACACCCCGCTCAAGGCCGTCAACGCCGCGGTGGCAATGGGCTACGAGGTGCCGGAGGCGCACAACGCGTACACGGGCTTCATCCTCTACAGCGACAAGGATGCGGAGTTCACTCGCTTCGCGGGCCTGGTGAGCACGGGCGACGGGGACACGGCCCACCCGTACATCCCTGAGTCGGCGGGCGCCAACGCCCGCAACCTGATCGCTGACTACAAGGTGAAGGGCGAGGAGAGGAACGCCGAGGGCGTCATCCGCCACGTGGCCCTGGCCAACCCGGGAGCGGTGCAGGACACGGAGGGCTTCGAGACGCGGGGCTCCCCCATCCTGGACCAGGTGCGCCACGCGCTCTCGGCGTAAGGCCTCTCACAGCGCCTGGAGCCACTGAGGCCCGGGCGCCCCTCTCTCGTGCTGCAGGAGCTGCGCGCCGATGAAGCCCTATGTCCCCGTTCTCATAGTCGTGGCGGCCGCCGCAGTGGGCGGCGCGCTGCTGCTCCACAAGAAGAAGGCTCCCCCGCGCGCTCCTGCCGCAGCTCCCGTTGAGGACAGGGCTGCAGCGAAGGCCGGCGCGGTGGCTCCCATCGCCGTCCCACCTGCTGTCACCACTCCGCCGGCGCCGCCTCAACTGCCCCAGCTGCCGAAGGCCGCGGGGACGGTGCTGGCTGGCATTGCCGTCAACAACGCCGTGGGCGACGTGGTGGAGAAGTTCGCTGGCAAGGGCGCGGGGGATGTGGCGCGCCTCAACATCACCACCGCGGTGCCACTCGTGGCGGCAAAGGCCACGGAGAAGGTGCTCGCGAAGGTGGGGCTGCCTCCTTCGGTGTCGAAGAATGTCGCGCAGACGGTGGGCGTGGCGGCCCTCATTGGCCCCCCTGCCATCCCCATCAAGCTGGGCGCAGAGGCCATCAGCAAGGGCATTGCCCTGGTGGCGGGGAAGAAGGCTGAAACCACCGTGCGCAACGCGGTGAGCAAGCTGGATCCGACCAAGCCTGGGTCCATCGTCAACAAGGTCGCCGTGAAGCCCGTGGCCTCCATCGTGAAGGGCATCGGCGGCCTCTTCGGAAAGAAGAAGTGAGATGAACACCACAACCGCAATCGTCATCGTCGTGTCTGTTGGGCTCGCCACTGCTGCGTACGTGCTGATCAAGCGCAGCCACGAGAATCCCGCGCCAGTCCAGCTGCAGCCGGTTGTGTACGGCCCGAGCCCGGGGAGCTCGATGCCGGTGCACGGCGCCTCTCCTGCGCAGTCCTCGCCTGTCAACACCATCACCAACATCGCCAGCAGCGCGGCGAAGGCGGTGAACACGGCCAAGGACCTGTTCAACCAGGGCAAGAGCATCTTCAACACCTTCAAGGGCCTGTTCTAGCCACCACACGCAGCGCCACGGAGACACCACATGAAGATCGAGTACAAGACGGCTGACCAGGACGGGAAGTTCACCCTCACCGCAGGCATCGGCTTCCTCGTCGCCCCTCACAATGGGCCAGCTCTCTTCCCCATTGAAGCGCACCCCAACGGCGCGGCCAACGCCAGTGACGTGTTGACGGAGGTGCGTGAGATCAAGCGCGGGCCGTTCAGCAAGATGGAGTTCTGGGGGGCCACGAAGGGAAGCACCTGGCTCTGCTACACGCTCGAGAGCGACGCTGACAGCGCTGGCCCCGCCGCTCCAGCGGGCATGCAGAAGCTTTGCAGCGCCTCCCTGGAAGATGGCGAGACCTTCACAGCGAGCGCCAGCCCGTTCTTCATGGACGGCATCATCGACAAGGACGGCCTCAACGGCTTCACTCCGGACTCCGAGAAGGGACGCTTTGACGTCCGGCGCTTCCGCGGGGTCAAGGCGGTGCTGCTCAGCGAGAGCGGTGTCGCCACTGTCGGAGGGCACTGCAAAGTTGGCATGAGGCTCCTCTCGACGTTGGGCACGACCAACGATCCAGACTTCGCGTGGGCAGGAGGAGCAGGCGCGGGCTTTGACCTCGCCAGCGGCGGGGGCACGGGCGGCTGCTTCTCGATTGATGTGGGTGACACCGTGGCTGAGGTGGCCACCACCTACCGCACGGGCCGCAACGGCCGGTGGGCCTACGTGCAGCCGTTCGTCCAGGTCACCACCGCGGATGTGAATGTCAACGGCCTCTTCCAGATCGACCTCTGGGGCATCCCCTAGCCATGGCCGGCGCGACCGAGCAGGAGCGCGCGCAGATGGATAAGGCCGAGAAGCTCCTGGAGGACCAGGTGCTCGCGGCCGAGAGGTGGGCGCTCGTGGTGAAGGCGCAGTTCTTCACCACGGACGCCCAGAAGGCCGCGCTCAAGGCCATCGCCGACGAGCGCGTGCGCTTCAACACGTGGCGCTCAGCCTGGAAGGGCTGGGCCCTGCAAGGCCACGAGCCGGATGGGTACCCCTACGCAGTGAGCTTCTGGCTGCGCATTGGGGATGACATTGCCAGCGCGCTGAAAGCCTACTCGGACGGGCTCTACAAGGGCTCGCTGCTCGCCGTGGTGGTGAACACCACCACGCAGACGGCCAAGGACATTGCCACCCCGAGCGCCTGGCCCACGGCGCTCAAGGTGGTGGTGGGTGTGGTTGCCGTAGTGGTTGTCATCGTCACCGTCAACAACGTCGCCGGCATCGCCCGGGCGATCCGAGGCTGAACATGTTCCACAACCTCTCTCACTTCGAAATGCTCCAGTTCATCTCGGGCCTGCTCGGCTCCTTTGTCGGCGGGCTCTTCTTCATCCGGAAGATGAAGCAGTCCCTCCCCCAGATCGCGGCCGACCTCCTGCGCCTGCTCGGGCCGCTGCTGCGCGAGCTCCTGGCCGACGAGGTGAAAGAGCTGGTGGCCGAGGAGCTGCAGCCCACCCATGCGAAGCTCGCCTCTCTCAAGGCGGACCACGATGTCATCGCGGGCTCGGTGCAGCGCCTCTGGGAGAGAGAGCGGGCGCGGAGCTCGCCGTGAGCCGCGGGGCACTCATCGCGGTGGGGGTGGCTGTGGCGGCCGCTGTGGTGGCCGCCGTGGTGCTGCTCACCAGGAGGGCGAGCCTCACGCTCGAGCAGCTGCGCGCCATCATGCCCAACCTCACCGTGGCGAAGGCCCAGCAGTACCTGGAGCACCTCAACGCCGCCATGGGTGAGGCGGGCATCACCAGCAAGCCCCGCATGGCGGCCTTCCTCGCGCAGCTGGCCCACGAGAGCGCCGAGCTGCGCCACTTCGAGGAGCTGGCGAGCGGCGCCGCGTACGAGGGCCGTAAAGACTTGGGCAACACCCAGCCAGGAGACGGCACCCGCTACAAGGGCCGTGGCCCCATTCAGCTCACCGGCCGCGCCAACTACCGCGCCGCCGGCCAGGCCCTCGGCGTGGACTTGGAGGGCAACCCCACCCGGGCCGCTGAGGCTGACGTCGGCT
>NZ_JBJMQP010000187.1:0-29022 GCF_045802625.1 Hyalangium sp.
CATTCTGTCCATTAGCCCGGCGGGGATGATTCGTTGCGGCGAATTCCATCCACAGTGTCCCTGGCTGATCCTGCCAGCTGCCATGTGCTCGGATGAGGCCCTCCTCATCCTGGCTTCCTCGCCGCTGGAGCGCAGCGATTCCTCCATGCTGCGCGAAGAGTTCGCTGCGTACGGTGTTCGGATTGGAGAGCGCCAGGAGCAGGTGCAGGGCCTGCAAGACGGTGGTCTTGCCAGAAGCATTAGGGCCGACGATGACGGTGAGCCGCTCCAAGTCGAGCTCCGCCGATTCGATGCCTTTGAAGTTCTTGAGGGTCAGCCTGTGGATCATGCGCGCTCGCTGACAAGTGCTACATAAGGCCCGCGTCCGTCTGGCCCGCCGGGCTCGTGATGGCAGGGAGTCAGGTTCTACACCACTCCTCCTCTTCCGTCGCGCGGAGCAACCTTTCCTCAAGACTCCGGGTCGAAGTCGTCCGCGTGCAGATCCCCCACCGGGCGGTGGGCATCCAGCCAGCCCTGGAGGATGAACTGCGCGGCCACCTGATCGATGACCTGCCGGCGCTTGGCCCGCGTGAGGTCCGCTTCGAGCAGCGTCCGCTCGGCGGCCACGGTGGACAGCCGCTCGTCCCAGAACTCCACGGGCAGGCCGAGTGACTGGGTGACGGACTCGGCGAACTTCCGCGAGGCCTCGGCGCGCGGGCCCTCCGTGCCATCCATGTTGAGCGGCAGCCCGACAACAATCCGTGAGGCCTCGTGCTCGCGCGCCAGCGCGGACAGCGCCGCGAGATCCGCCTTGAGGTTGGTGCGCCGGATCGTCGTGACGGCCTGGGCGGTCAGCCCCAGCCCATCCGAGACGGCCACCCCGATGGTCTTGGTGCCCACGTCCAGGCCCAGCGTCCGCATGGGCGCGGGACTCTAGCAGTCCACGGCGCGAGACGGCCGTGGACGGTTGGAAAACCTAACTCGTTGAATTCGCTGGGCGAGGGCTTCGGCATCCCGGCTGCAATGGCCCGGCCCGTCCGATGCGCGGCGGCTGGCTGTGCCCAACCTCTTTCCCGCCGCGCGGGAGGGCAACATGTTCGACTTCATCAAGAACGCAGTGAATACGTTGGCCGGGCCGATGGCGAGCGCGGTCGACTTCGCGGGGGACAGGCTGGGGCTTCCTCCGCTGCTGACCAACTCCATCAAGACGGTGGCCGGAGCGGTGACCGGCAACGTGATGATGGCCGCCAGTGGCGCCCTGGGCGTCATGTCGGAGCTGCAGAAGCACCCGGCGGCCCAGACGGAGTTCGCCCCGTCCAAGGACTCCGCCACCGCCCAGGATGGCTACGCCGCCACCCCGAGCGCCACCTCGGCCACGGGCAGCACGGCCTCCACGGGCTCGCTGGATCCGGGGGTTCTCCAGTACCGGGACGTGCTGAACACCCTGGCCGCCAACTTCGGGCTCCTCGACACGCTGGATGGCAAGAAGAACGAGAAGATCGATCAGCGCACGCTCGTGGCGGCCGCGAACCACCCGAGCCTGTCCCCCGAGCTGCGCAACGCGGCTCGCTTCATGCTCGAGCACCCCGAGTACCGCAACATGGTGGACACGGCGGGCAAGGGAGGCTCGGTGGATGGCACCATCAGCCAGCTGGATGTGCAGCAGGCGCTGAAGAAGGTGAACGAGGACATTGCGCGCTACGGCGTGCGCCAGCCCCCGAAGCCCTCTCCGGCGCCCACGCCCATACCGGCCCCGCCGCCCGGGCCCACGCCCAGGCCGGCCCCGCCGCCCGTGTGCGGCACTCCGTCGGCCGGTCAGCCGACGCCGCCCGTGGGGAACCGGCCGCCGTCCACCCCGCCGCCGAAGCCTCCCGCGCACAGCCCTCCGCCGACGCCCACTCCGAAGCCTGGGGGCAGCAGCGGGGGCTCGGGCGTGAGCGACATCATCAACAACCCGAACATGAGCCTGGAGGAGAAGCTCCAGGCCATCCTCACGATGATCACCAGCGACACGGACGGCGAGATCCTCGACGTGATGAAGGAGATGGCGAGCGTCCGCGACGAGCGCGCCGGCCTGGGCACGGATGACAGCAGCCGGGCGCGCGAGGCGAAGCTGGAGACGACGATGGAGCAGCTCAACCTGCGCCTCCAGAAGCTGATGGAGAAGCGCAAGCAGATGTTCGATCTGATGAGCAACATCTCCTCGAACTTCAACGAGATGGCCAAGCAGGCCATCCAGAACCTGGGCCGGGCCTGAGCCGCCATGGGACGCATCATCAAGTACCAGGGAGACGCGACGATGGAGCTCCGGACCGAGACCGTGGGGAAGCTGAAGGCGTTCGCGCGAGGCGAGGCGACGTGGGCCGAGGTGGAGGGGATGACCTTCGAGGAGGCCAAGGCCATCGCGCAGGTGGGGTGCGAGCTGGCCGCCGGGGGGCGCTACGAGGAGGCGCGCATCCTCTTCGAGGGGCTCGTCGCGGGGAACCCGAAGGACGCGGCCAGCCGGGCGGCGCTCGGCACCGTGTACCAGAAGCTGGGGCGGCTGCAGGAGGCCATCACCGAGTACAGCGCGGCGCTGGAGCGAGACCCGAGCAACCCGGTGGCCCTCGTCAACCGCGGCGAGCTCTACCTGCGCCAGGGCCAGCGGCAGGGCTTCACGGACGTGGCCAACGCCGTCGAGGCGGATCCGCACGGGGAGACCTCGGCGGGCCGCCGGGCCCGGGCGCTGGTGAAGGCCATCACGCTGGTGGCGGTGGAGAAGATGAAGGGGGACGTGCAGGCGTAGCGCCCCCGGCTGCCAGAGAGGAGGTTTGACGAGAGTCGCCAGGTTGCAGGGGAGGGCCTGGTGACGGCGGCCGGTGGGTGGGCCCAAGGGGAAGGTGGGCGGAGCAGGGGGCCCACCCGCTGGCCGTTTTCAGGGTACGGAGATCTCGGCGATGCGCTCGCCGATGGGCGGATGGGTGAGGCCCTTGATGACCACCCAGCGAGGAGGCTCGGGGTCCATCTTGTTCAGCCTCGCGGCCTTCACCAGCATCTGGCGGAACGTGGAGGGATCCTGGGTGAGGCGCAGGGCGTAGCGGTCGGCCTCGCGCTCCCGCTCCCGGGAGAACGCCGCGGAGACGGGCGCGGACACCGTCATCACGACGTAGAGCAGCAGCGGGATGAGGGGCAGGGTGCGAGGGTCCGCGAAGCGCGTGGTCCCGAACCAGCCTCGGGCCGCCGACAGCCGCAGCAGCCGGTCAATGGCGAAGAGGAAGGCGACGAGCGCGAGCGAGGAGGCGATACGGTTGGGCCACTGGGACTCGTTCACGTGGCCTGCCTCGTGGGCCACGGCCGCGAGGATCTCTCCTTCGGTGAACTCCCGGAGCAGCACGTCATTGAGCACGATGGTGCGCGTGGGCCCCTGGCCGGCGAAGTAGGCCTGGACGCGGTTGGAGGCCACGGAGGTCTTCTCCACCAGCACGTCCGAGAAGGGGATGTTCGCGCGGGCCATCAGCTCGGTGAGGTGGGTGCGCAGCGGGCCGGCCTCCAGGGGCGTCTGATCGAAGAAGGCGCGGCTGCGGTACGGATCCAACGCCGAGGCCACCAGCATGAGCAGGGCCACGGGCACGCCCAGCACCAGCCACCAGCGCTTCAGGCGCCGCGCCAGGCCGTAGAGCCCGAGCACCAGCGCGGAGACGATGACCATGGCCGCCAGGACTTGCTTGAGCTCGTCCCTGGCGTACGACAGCGGCGTGTACGTGGACATGCCGTAGCGGTGCTCGAGGATGTAGCCGAAGTAGAAGTCGATCGGGGCGGTGACGAGCTTGAGGCTGAGATCGACGCAGAGGGAGAAGAGCAGCGCCGCGCCCCAGCCCTTCTCGCCCCAGAGCATGTCCAGCGCCCGGAGGAACACGCGGCTGCCCGGAGCGTTGCGCAGGAACGCCAGCCGGGCGTCGAGCCACCCGGCCGCGGCCTGGGCGAAGCGGTAGAACGGCTTGTTCAACGGCCCCAGCGTGAGGGCCAGGAACCCCACGTACACGAAGGGGTTCACCGCGGCGCGGATGTAGTACGGCAGGCTGTACGCCTTGATCTCCGCGAGCTGCTCGGGCGTGAAGATGGGATCCATGGCCGGGGTGGGAGGCTATGCCGTCTCACCCTGGGATGCCCAGCCACCCCCGCGTGGCAACGCTCTATTTTTCCCGCTCGGAGCTCGGGCAAACTGGCGCGCATGCACACCCTCGGAAACTCTTCCCGTCGATGGTCCTCCAGCCTGCGTTCCCACGTGCTCGTGCCGGTGTTGCTGCTCGGAGCCCTGGCCTGCTCCAGCGGCTCCAGCACCCCGGTGGAGGTGCTGGTGGACCCCGTGAATGTCACGGTGGCTGCGGGAGAGAGCGTGCAGCTCCACGCCACGGTGACGGGGACGTCCGACACGCGCCTGCAATGGAAGGTGACCGCTGGCGGGGGCTCGGTGGACGACTCGGGCCTCTACACCGCGCCCGCCGAGGAGGGCTCGGCCCAGGTCCGCGCCACCAGCGTGGTGAACCCTCAGTCCTTCGCCCATGTCCAGGTCACCGTGAAGAAGGCACCGCCCAGCCTCACGCTGCTGCCGGCGGCCCGCAAGCTGGGGGTCCGCCAGGACGCCCGGTTCAAGGCCCAGATTGTCAATGGCACGGGCAGCGAGCAGCTCGTGTGGCGAGTGGAGGAGGGGAGCCAGGGCGGCTCGGTGACGGATCTGGGGAACGGCGCGGCGAGCTACCTGGCGCCCGCCACGCCGGGCACCTTCCACGTGGGGGTGAGCGTCCAGAGCCAGCCCGAGCTCTCCGCGCGCGCCACGGTGACGGTGACCCAGGAGGCGCCTCTTCCCACGCTGCGCGGGACCGTGAGCTATACAGGGCAGGGCCGGGGGCGGGTGTACCTCTCATTCGTCTGGGGGTACGGGAGTGGTGACAGCCTGACTCCCGAGGTGAGCACCAGCCTCGAGGCCCCTGGGGCCTACAGCCTCCATCCCCTCCAGGACAGCTCGCTGCCCAGCTTCGTGCTGGCCTACATGGACACCGCGGGAACGGGCCGCCTCAACCTCGCCATGGATCCCATGGCCCTCGTTCCCATCTATCTCACGGGAGAGGATCAGGTTCTGGATCTCACGCTGGCTGATCCTTCACAGCCGCCCCCGCTGGCGGACCTCAATTTCACGCCGCAAGCGGTGGGCTCGGGTGACAGCCTGTTCATCGCCTTTGGCACTTCCTATGACGTGGGGAGGACCTACGGCGAGCTGGCGGATTCCTACAAGATCTACTGGAGCCACCAGCCGGATCCCGGGCCCACCCACTCCGTGGGCTCTCGCACCGTCACGTCCGGACCGTGGGTGCCCAACCATGGCCACCTCGTCGTCGTGCCGGGGCTGCCCGCCGGGCAGTACTACGTGGGCGTGGCGCCGGTGAGGGGCGGCGTGGAAGGCGGAGTGCGAGCCCTGGTCTCCGCCGTGGAGGTGGGAGGCGCGCCCGGTGCGGGGGCCACGTTGAGCGGGAAGGTGCAGCTCGAGGCGCCCTCGGCCTCGGGCTCGGTGTACGTGGTGGCGGCCCGGGGATCCACCTTGCTGTTCACCCGGGTGCCCATGTCGGCCTCGACAATCTCCTGGTCCATCCCTGGGCTCCCGGAGGGGGACTACACGGTGTGGGCGCTGCTGGATGCCAACGGCGATAACGTCCTGGAGCGAGCCGCTCCGAGCATCGCGCTGCGCCCTCACGTCACGGTGAGCGGCACGGCTGCCGTGAGCGCTCCGGATCTCTCGTTCGTGGGGATTCCGGCCACCGCGCGCCTCACCTCGCTCCAGCAGAACGGGTGGTCGACGGGCGGATCCATCCAGTTCGGAGGTATCTTCTATGACTTCTCGGTCCTTGCCGGCAGCAAGCCCCTGGTGGCGGCCCGCCTGACCGCCGGACAGCCGCTGCCGGTTCCGTACGATGTGCCCTACGTCTTCTATCCTCCCCTCATCGGCGCTCTGGCGGGGCAGGAGGGCAGCCCCCTCGGTCTGGAGTCGTATGTGTCCGATCCGTCCTCGGCGTGGCCCGTGGGCGCTCGCCTCACCGCGGAGGTTCGCTATGCCGATGGCAGCACGGAGCCGCTCTTCGTGGAGGTGCCCCCCGCGCTGCCCCTCGCGACGCTGGCCTCTCCTATCGACGGTGCCCCCACCTCCGCTACGCCGACCTTCACCTGGAGCCTGCCCACGGGGCTCTCCGCCTCGCTGACTCAGCGCCTCATGGTGAGGGAGGACAACGCGTTCGGGCCCGTGGTGTGGACTCGCGTCATGCCCTTGTCCCAGACCCAGGTCACCTACAACGATGACGGGAAGGCCAGCGCGCTCAGCTCGGGAACGACGTATGTCTGGCAGGTGGAGCTGTCCGACGGGCAAGGCAACTTCGGCCGAGCCTCCCAGGCCTTCCAGGTGCAGTGAGCCGCTGCCGAGGGGCGTGCGCCGGGTGGCATCGATGGGGCCGTTCGCTAGGGCCGGCGCGGTGCGGCGGGGGCTACTCTTCGCTCGGGGCCAAGGGAGCGCCGGCCCTGGGGGCGACTCGCCGCTCGTAGAGCGGATAGAGCGTCTTCTCCTCGGACTCGATGCGCGCGGAGAGCACCCCGCTCAGGGTGCGCCAGCCCTTCTGGAACCGCTCCAGGTGGAAGCTGGCCTCGTGCCGGGACATGAAGTCCCGCAGCGAGTCGGTGATGCGCTGCATGTTGCTGGCGAAGAGGCGGGCCGTCTCGAGCATCTTCTCGTCCCCTGCCTCCTGGGCGGCGCGGATCAACCCCGGGTAGATCTCCTGATCCTCCAGCTTGAGGTGTTCTCGCAGCGCCTGGGACAGCGAGGAGAGCGCCGCGCGAGCGCCGGCCTCATCCCCACGCTCCAGCGTGGCGTCCATGTGCTTGGAGAGCCGGACCAGCTCCTGGTGCTGCTTCCTCAGGGTGTCAATCAGCAAGGCGGGTGTCCCTTCTCATGATGGACTCGCTCGCCCGCTCGATGGCACTGGGGGAGTGGGTGGCACGGTGCCACGTGCGGCGCGCAAGAGGAAGAGGCCAGCCCAGACGCCGATGACGCCGATGGCGGCCGGGACGACCGCCAAGGCTCCCTTGTGGGTCACGAGCGCCATTCCGGTATCGAAGAACTGGAGCGCGGCATCCGCCAGGAGGAGCCCGGCGAGCCCCTCCCGCTTGCCGCGAATCGCGAGGACGAAGAAGGCAATTCCCAGGAGTATCGTTCGGCTGGCGAACATCAGGGCGAAGGTCCGCGCGGGTTCAGTCGAACTGCCGGGCATCACCTTCTCGGGTTCGAGGAAGAGCATCACCGAGTACGGGACGAGCACTGCGCCTCGGAGGATGGCGAACGCGCGTGCAAGGCGGTCGGGCCAGGGGTTGCTCTGCATCGGAAGCTCCCGGTGAGTGATCAGTCCAGCGTGTAGCGCGCGGTGGCTGCGGACTCTCCAAGTCCCGTCGTGCCCGCGTCCCGTGGGCGTGCTGCCTCAGCCCTCGCCTGGGCAACGGAGGTCTTCTCCGCGAACCGCTCGGCAATCTTCCACCCCGCCCACACCACCAGCGTCAGGCTCGCCGCCAGCGCCAGCCAAGGCCACACCCCACGCGCGGGCGCTGGGGGCTTAGCCCGCTGGGGCGGTGGGGGCGCGGCTCGTTCCAGGACTTCGGCGAATGCTGCCGCGGTGCCGCGTTGCTCGGGGCGCACCGAGAGCAGGCGCAGAATCGCGGCGCGCACGGGAGGCTCCACTCCTCGAAGCGAGGCGGGAGTGCGCACGGTTTTCACCTGCCAGATGCCGTGCTCATCCCGCTCCGGGTTCACCCACTGCGGATAATCTCCGGTGAGCAGCCGGCAGGCCGTCATTCCCAGCGCGTAGAGATCATCCTCGGGCAGGGGAATGTAGCGGGCCGAGGGCTCTTGCCGGGAGTTGAGCTGGAAGAGGCCGGCCTGGGGCGAGCGGTAGAGCGGGGTGCCCAGGCAGAGCGCGGGAGGAGTGAGCAACTCCGCGCCCGGGAAGGAGCCCAGGCCGAAATCGGTGAGCATGGCTCGGCCGTCGGAGGAGCGCACCAGGACGTTCTCGCCCTTGAGGTCTCGGTGGACGGCGCCGAGGGCATGGAGCGCGTGGAGGGCGCTGGCGAGCTGGGCCAGCACGCGGAAGCACTCGCGGGAGGAGGCAGCAGGCTGAAGGGCCCAGGGATACAGGGGCACGCCGTCCACCCACTCCATGGCGAGCCAGGGATAGAGCAAGCCCTCGGGGGAGTGCCACGAGCCAGAGTCCCACAGGCGGGGAATGCTCGGGTGGCGCAGGCGGGAGAGCAGCAGCGCCTCCCGGGCAAACCGAGGGTCCTCCGGGCGCAGCGCCAGCTTGAGGGCGACGGGCTGTGAGCGCTCGGAGTGCCGGGGCACGGCGCGATAGACGGCGCCGTGGATGCCTTGGGCGGCCCATTCCACCACGCGCCAGGGGCCCACCTGCGTGCCGGGAGGCAGGTGGGCCGGGTGGAGCGAGGGTGGGGCAGCGCTGGGCAAGGGGGCCTCGGGGCAGGGCAGGCGCGTACGAGCCTCCCCACGCGAGAAGCCTACACCCGTGGCTCGGCGACCTCCTCTGGGCCGCCCGCGCTACACCCGCTCTACTCTGCCTGCCGCACCACTGGCACCTGCTCCTTCAGCGCCTCGAGGAGCTGGCCCACCTGCTCCAGGGGGATGCCCGTGAAGTCCAGCACCGCCTTGCCCTTCTGGTTGCGCACCCGCACCTTGACCAGCGTGCCCTTGCCCTGGGGGAAGCGGACCGTCACCGCCTGGCGGTACTGCTCGGCCAGCGCCTCGGCCTCTGGCGGCAGGGGCTTGCTGGAGGCCGGCTTGCGCTTGAGCTGGAGCGCCCTGCGCATCTGCTCCGCGGTGCATGCCTTGAACGGCAGCGTGCTCACCTGTCCCTTGTCATCCGGCACCTCGATGAGGGTGTCGCCCGGCTCCTCGTGGTTCACCTCGAGGGCCGTCGCCTCCTGGTACGTCAGCAGCATGTACAGGCACGTGACGCCGAAGCGGCACGCGACGGACTCGGTGAAGGCCCCGGCCACGGCCCCGTACTTGCTCAGGGTGGTCTGGGACAGGTCCGCCAGCTGCGTACTGAAGAACTCCCGGGCGTCCTTGAAGCCGGCCTTCTGCGCCAGCTCCTTGTCCACGATGTGGTTGTAGATCTGCCCCATCCGGTGGTGGTTGCTGCTCTCCTGCGCCGCCAGGCCGAGCAGCTCGGCCTTCAACTGCTCGAGCGTCGCGCTCTCTGGGATGGTGTAGGTGACGGTGGTGAGCTTCGTGGGCTCCTTCGGCTTCAACAGGCTGAACATGGTGAGGGTCTCCCCCTGGGAACGCGGGATGCGTCCCGGCCGCTTGACGGCGGCTGGAGGGGCCTTGAGCACGCCGCGCGCCAACCTCGGGGCGCCTGTGAAAACGGATACTTGAGAGCAGAGCCCCCCCCCGCACCGTCCGCGAACGAGGACGAACCGTCCGCGTTGGGAGACGGTCCGAAAAAAGTGCTGCAATGCCGCGGGCTTACGCAGGGCGGCGCTCGGGGGAAGTCCGGGGGTGTTTCGGTAACCCAGCGAAATGACGAGGAGGGGCGCCTGCTGCTCGCGGGAGAGACCGTCCGCGAACGAGGACGGTGCCGCCCCGGCTCGGGAGCGCTCGTCACTTCCCGTCGACGGGAAGTGGCCACGCGGCGCCGTCCCGGGAGAGGCTGGAGGCCGCTCGTCACTTCCCGTCGACGGGAAGTGGCCACGCGCCGCGACGCTGTGCGTCCGCGGAGCAGGGGGTCTGCCATGCCAGAGCTGGTGTTCTTTCGCCGAGGGGAGGAAGTGCTCAGGATTGTGCTGGAGCGCCAGCGCCTGGTGCTCGGCCGAGGGGAGGACTGCGACGTCGTCCTCCCGGATCCCCACGTGAGCCGGCGGCACGTGGCGCTCCACGATGACGGCACCCGCTGCCTGCTGGAGGATCTGTCCGGCCAGGGCACCCTGGTGGCCGGCAAGCCGATGACGCAGGGGGAGCTGCCCGATGGGGTGGACCTCCAGCTGGGCCCGTGGCTCGCGGTGTTCCGCCAGCGCGTCGGCGCGGGAGACGCGGACTCCACCTACCGGGGCCCTCTCACCGACGTGCAGTCGCGCGAGGCCCTGGAGCAGGCGCTCCCGCCCGCCCAGGTGCGCGTGAAGCAGGGCACCACGGAGCTGCTCCACCGGATCGACGCCGGCCCCTTCACGGTGGGCAAGGACCCGAGCAATGCCCTGGTCCTCTCGGACCGGTTCATCTCCAACGAGCACCTGCGGGTGAGGCGGAGCGGGGCGGGCTTTCACGTGAGGGACTTGAACTCCACCAACGGCACGTTCGCGGGGAGCCTGCGCCTGTACGAGGCGGAGATCCCGCTGAACACCGTGCTGCGGGTGGGCGAGACGGAGCTGCTCTTCGAGCCGGTGCCCCAGGGACAGCCGGAGCCGAGCTTCCACGGCATCGTCGGCACGGATCCGGCGGTGCGGCAGTTGGTGGAGTGCATCCAGCGGGTGGCGCCCTCGGACGCGGCGGTGGCCATCCTGGGCGAGTCCGGCACGGGCAAGGAGCTGGTGGCGCGTGCGCTGCATGCGTGCTCCTCGCGGGCCCAGGGGCCGTTTCTGCCCATCAACTGCGCGGCGCTCTCGCCGGGGCTGATGGAGAGCGAGCTGTTCGGCCACGAGAAGGGGGCCTTCACCGGGGCGGACTCCAAGCGCAAGGGCGCCTTCGAGGCGGCGCACGGGGGCACGCTCTTCCTGGACGAGGTGGGCGAGCTGCCGCTGGAGCTGCAGGCCAAGCTGTTGCGAGTGCTGGAGAGTGGGGAGCTCAAGCCGGTGGGCTCCCCCCGGCCCTTCCAGGTGGACGTGCGGGTGGTGGCGGCCACGCACCGGGAGCTGCGCGCGTGGGTGAAGCAGGGGAAGTTCCGAGAGGACCTGTACTACCGGCTGGACGTGATGCGGGTGGTGCTGCCGCCGCTGAGGAGGCGGAGAGGGGATGTGAGGCTGCTGGCGGAGCACTTCGTGAGGGTGTACGCGCCGCGGGGCCAGCGGGTGACGGTGACGGCGGCGGCGCTGGGGCTGCTGCAGCAGCACGGGTGGCCGGGGAACATCCGCGAGCTGCGCAACGTGGTGTGCCGCGCGCTGCTGGTGCGCCAGGGGCCGACCATCGAGGCCCGCGACATCACCTTCGATGAGGAGCCGGTGAGCGCGCCCGAGGAGCCGGCGGCGCCGGAGCTGGAGCTGCCGGCGGGAGTGACGCTGGAGGAGATGATGCAGCGGGTGGAGCGGCAGCTCATTGAGGGCACGTTGAGGCGGTGCCGGTACAACAAGGAGCGAGCGGCGCGGGAGCTGGGGCTGGCGCGCTCGGCCCTGTTCAAGAAGCTGAAGCGATGGGGCCTGACCCAGGGGGAGGAGTGAGGACTGCGAGGGACCATGCCCCAACACGGCGCTGCGCGCCCACTGGGGACATCGTGGGAGCGCGTGCCGCCTTCGAGGCGGGGTGCCCTGCGTTCGCGCGGGAGCCGCCCGAACTCCTGGACTGGCTGCGCCAGGGGCACCAAGACACCTCCTTGAGGAGGTAATTGGAGGCGGCGGGATTCGAACCCGCTCCGGTCGGTGCGAAACCTTCAGCAGAATCGCGCCCTTACCGTGCAATCGCCCGGAATGATTCGGATTCGTTCTCCCGCCGCGTCCCGTGTCGTCCCGTCCTGCCCCAGCACATACCGCAGACTCCTGCGACATACGTGCAACATGACCGAGGACGAAACCGCGTAGGGGGTACCAAGTCTGGCAATGGGCGAATGCGCTGGCTGTTGGTCCAGGAGGCGCCCGCTTCCCTAATCCATCAATCCAGGTGTCATCCACGCTGATTGCGGCGGAGCGGGTCGGCCGATTGGGACACGTGCCAAGGCGGGAAGGGTGGGGTACTCGCGCCGGGTATCCATTCCCCGCAGCTCCGCCAGCCGGAGCATCGCCAGCCCATTCATGAACAAGGCCCCCTCGGTCTTCCTCAGCTCGTCGTTGGGACCTGAGTCCCGACGCAGTTTCTGGAACCTCACCAAGCGCGCATCGACAGTGGCCTGGAGTGCCTTATCGAAGGCGTCGGCCTGCTGGTGAAGCAGGGCACGGCAGGCGTCCAGATAGGTATCGGAGCCTCCCTCCAGCGCCGCATCCCAGCGCTCCAGCAGGGCGGGCAAGTCGGCAGAGTTCGCTCCCCGCACCGTGAGGAGGAAGTGGTGGAGGAAGTGGTGGAGGAGGAAGTCGTCTTCGTATTCGAAGGCCGGGTCATGGCGGCACGCCGCCAGCCGGGCAATGCCCATGGCTAGGTCTGGCTGTCCGGCGGCTAGGGCGTCGATGAAGGAGAACTCCTGGGTTGCACAGAGAAATCGAGGCTCGGCACCATGACCTCTCGCGACGAGTTCCAGGAAGTGGAGGCGGGCGTGCGCGGAGTGGCACAAGTGAGCGGAGAAACGGTCTGGCCGCGCGTCCACCAGTAACGCGCAGAGGGCCAGCCGGCGGTGGCACGTCGCGGCCACCACATAGGCCTCTCCGGACCGCTCCAGGGCGTCGTGCCGCTGGATGGCGCGCACGGCCTCCTCGAGCCCGAAAAGGGAATCGTCGCGGACGGTCTCCAGTACGCTTGAAGAGGACATGGGTTCAGAGGCTCAGTAGATGGCGCATTCCTCGCCCATGGCGATGTGCCTGATACCCGTAAGGTTCTCAGCATCAAGCAGGGCACGCAGGTCCTCACGGATGAGGATGGCGGTGGGCATGGTCTTCAGCCGGAACATCTTCGCCTCAGAGGGAATCCGGTCCTGGAGGACCTGTAGCCGGAACAGTCCCGAGAGCAAGGTGGGGTCTGGATTCAGTTCCTCCACCTCGCTGCGCTCCTTGTCGATGCAGTCAACGTGGTCGAGCACGTTGGCGATGCAGTAGTCCTTCGCGGCGATACGGCCCTTGTGGTTGGCGATGGAGACAGGCAGGAACTCGATGCGAGCGCCGGAGTGCTGTTCCAGCAGTCCCTTGAGCCTGGTGGAGACGATAGCGATGCGCTCGGTGTTGGCCACTAGGTCCGGGACCACCAGTCCCTTGTGGGCGCGATCCATCTTCAGCACCACGTCGGGTGGGTAGCGGTGCTCCATCGGCCGCCCCTCACTGATGCGCCACTTCTTGGATCTCAGGGGCTCGGGCACCTCGTCGACAAGGCAGTACTTGGGATCGTCGCTCGTGGAGAGGATGGAGAAGGAGTGCATGCGGGTTTACCTACCGGACGGGCACGAGCCTTGCCAATTCGTTGAGATGGGCTCCCGGACTCTTGATTCCCGCCGCGCGGATCTGCTCGCGGAGCCGGCCCGAGAAGGCATGAAGCTGCTCACCCAACTTACCCACCGTCTGTTCATTGAGCTGCGGATGACCGTCCTCGTCCTCGTCTGCTCCCTTGGTGAGATTATCCCTGACGGCCTTCACCCGGGTCCGGACAGCCTGGCTGTACGTGCTGTGGTACCGGGGATGCTTGAGGAGTTGGAAGAGAGTGGCGTGCCGGGTACCCGTGGGCAAGTAGATGATGTTGATACCCTTGTTGACGTTATACTTCGCCTGCTGGAGCAGCTTGCGCTGGTCGAAGTTGAGCACCGTCTCGTCGTTCAACGCATCATCCACCGGGATGAGGTGATGCGCATTGTTGCCCCAGGGCCACCATCCACCCGAGATGAAGTTGATGTGCGCATAGGGGCCGTCTCCCATGTACCACGCTTTTTCCCGCTTGCTGGGGTCGCGCCATACCTGCTTGAAGGCGGTGGTGAAGACAGCGTGGAAGCGCTTCTGGGCGTCGCTGCCTTTCTCATGAATGGGGAGGTTGTACCATTTCACCTCGGCACAACCCTTCTGGTAGTTGAAGCCGTTCTCCCTGTAGTCGTGACTCGGGAACTTGCACTTGCGCTTCCCATCCTTCTCCTCGTAGATGCAGCGCGTAACGCAGCCGTCCTCGTCCTTGACGTGGGAATCGTCATACTCAAGCGCTACGAAATGCTCGTCCTGCCCATTGCCTGCCTTTTTCTTTCTCTTGCTCATAAGTGCATGCCGTAAGGGGCTCTGGCTCCAGTCTTGTCCTGGCGCCAGGGGATGTCCCGAAGCAGGAACGAGCCCCGGGGTAATTCGTCGTCGAGCAAAGACACCAGAATGGTCGGGCTCCTGGCATACCTCCGCACGAAGCCTCTCACGCCCATGCAGATGGCCACGGCCCCTGTGGCCGCTCCAATCTCTCCGAAGTGCTCGGCGACGTACCAACGTCGCGAAGACTTGAGGAGCCCGGCCTCCTGGAGTCGGACCAGGGTGCAGCCATACTCGCGGGCCCGGGGTTCATCACCATTCAGGTTGACAATGGCCAGTTCAACTCCGGTCGCCTGCCGCGCCTCCTCTGGGACGCAGGCGGTGATGGTCTCGAAGAGGGCTGCGCCCGTGAGGGGACGACCAGAAAAACGGTGCCCGGCCTCCACCGTGGATGCGACAGGACCGAGCAGCGCTTCGACACGGGCGCCGCGCGCGCGCGCGGCATCCAGCCGCTCCAGGAGCACGAAGGCCGCGGCCTCACCCGGAAAGCGCCCCACGGGCCGGTTAGGCGTGCGGAGCAGGCCCATCTCGTAGGCTTGGGTGAGCGTCTCCATATCCACCCAGGAGTCAATACCACCGACGATGCATCGCTCAAGGGACCGGCTCTGGAGAGCCTCCACTGCCCGGGTTAGCACCTGGGCGAAGGTGGCAGCTCCTCCGAAGGAATAGAGCTGCGTTCGCGGTGCGAGCGACAGCTGGTTCAGCGCGAGCAACTCAGGGAGAAACCGGCGCGTGAGCTGCTCCCGCTTCTCGGTGCGTTCTGCGGCGAACCCCCGGAGGATGGGCGCACGCTCTTCCGCCGGGAGCCGATCCAGCAGGCTTGCCTGGAAGTGGACCTCTTCCAACCAGGTGCCGGGAAGCTGAAGGTGGATGCCTGTCTGCGCGATCGTCGGCTGCTTCAGGCTGGAATGCTCCAGCAGGTCACGCAACGCGGCATCCCCCAGTCGCAGCAAGCGGGCGAAACCTTCGAAACCGAGGGTGAGCCAGTAGACCTCCTGTCCTTTCAGGGGGATGGCCTCCAGCGTATCTTCATCCGTTACCTGGATATCGAGTTCGCGCCAGCGAGTGAGCCCCGCGCGTGCGGAGGCACAACTCGAGGACACGTCCGAGCCGCTCGCGGACACCATGCCCAGACCGGTGATGGCGATGGTGTTTCCAGGTAGGGCGGAACCCTGGGAGCGTGTCGAGGAATTGGGAATGCCAGTGTTCATCTTCGCGTGGAGCGGCTAGAGGTGCTTCTTGCACACACCACAAGTGGGTTCCTCGTCGCTGCCGCCGTTGGCGATGACGGGCCCTTGGATGACGGGGAAAGGGGGGGTGTTCTTGTCGTTATGGAGCATCAGGTCCATGGCGCGCGCCACATTCTTCCCTTCGAACTTGACATCGAAGGAGAAGTTCACGAACTCGGCTTTGCCCTGGGTCTTGCTGGAGGCCACGCCGCCGCCTGCAGTGCCCGCCTCGTCGCCGGTGCTCGTCTTGAAGTTGGAGTCCTTCACGCACACCGGGTTGCCGGCCACGGACACCGTCTTGGTACCTTGTGCGGTGTCCGAGGACTGGGCGATGTTGGGGTACGGAATGGGCACCGGCCCTGCGGGGCTTGGCGTCTTGCACACGTCCGGGAAGGCCGTGGTTACGCCGCCACTGTCCTTTGTCACCACAGACATCTTGTTCACACCGGTATTGACGGGCATCGCGTCCATCCTCAGGGCAGTCGACCCTCTCGAGGTAACGGGGCGCCAACGTTCACGGTTTAGAGCGCCTCACAAAAGTCTGTGAAGCACCAAATTAGGGAAGGAGCGAGAGTTGGTGGATACCACTAAGGCAGTACATTGCTGGGCTTCTCGGGATGGAGGCGGCGGGAATCGAAGCCGTGTAGGGGGTAAACCGGCTCGCTCTGAAGTAGCTGTTCGCCGTGCCTCGTCGCCGCCCTGACTTCCGGCCTGCTCGGACGCTGTCCAAGAAAGGCGGGAAGAAGGGCGCAGCAAGCAGGGGAACATACGATGCAGCCCGCCCCGTTGAGGCCCCGACGCCCTCTCGCGGAGATTCACGCTCGCTAACGCCGAGACCTCAACGCCACCCCGTGACGCCGCCGACGTTCCCCCCCGGGCGCCGGACGACGCTCCTACACCTCGCCGCCAGCCCTGCCCACGGTGGGGTTCGACACTAGCACCTTGGTACAATTGCCACTTGGCCCGGGGCCGAGTGTGGGGCGAGAGTGCTGCCAGGGGGTTGATTACCGGACAGGCTGGACGCCCACAGTGAGCGGGGTTCAACACCACCCCATGGCTGGACTCGGACCCTTCATGTCGCTGAGGCAGCAGCCGCCGGGAGCGTGAACGCGAAAGTGCTGCCCACGCCGGGCTGACTCTCGGCCCAAATCCGCCCCCCGTGAGCTTCCACAATGCTCTTGGAGATGTAGAGGCCGAGTCCTAGCCCTCTCCGGTCTTCGCCGCGTGCTTGCCAGAAGCGCTCGAATACAGCCTCCAGTTGATGGCTCGGGATTCCTGAACCGGTGTCCGTCACAGAGAAGCGAACGTCCTGGCCCACCGGCTCAAGTCGAAGCGAAATCCTGCCTCCTGGCGGAGTGAACTTGATGGCATTGCTCAACAGGTTGGCGAGCACCTGCAAGATGCGCCCATGGTCAAACCTCGCCATCAGCGTGTTCCCGCGTGTCTCCACGTCGAGCGAGAGGCCCTGGGAGGAGGCCAGAGGCTGGAACGCTTCGACAGACTCCCGCACGAGCGCGGCCGCATCCTGCAAGGCGGGGGTGACACGGATCCTCCCCTCCTCGATGCTGGCCACATCCACCAGGTCTCCGATCAGCCGGTTCATCCGCGCGGTGAATCGCTGGATCTTCTCGGCGGCTTGTACGGCCCTCCTGCCCGCCTCGTCTTCGGCGGCATCCCGCTTGAGCAAGGCCGCCTGCAAAGCAATGCCCCCGAGGAGCGTACGCAAGTCGTGGCTGACCATCCCCATGAACTGATCCCGCGTCGCTATCCCCTCATCGGCGTGCGTCCGCTCCACCAGCAACCGCAGGTCCGTTTCCGCGCGGCCCAGGTGCAGGAGGGACGCCAGGGCGCGCGTGCGCTCGGCGCGTTCGTCCTGCCGTTCCGCGTCAGCCGTCGAACGCTCTTGCTGTAAGGCTGCGTCCTCGTGTGCCCGCCCCCTCGCAACGCTCTCACGCGTTTGAGCGGGCGTCTCACTCCGCGACAGCCGCCCATCCGCGTTTTCGCGGGTCGCTCGTAGGAAGTCATCCGTACTTTCCCGGGCCTGTTGGATGGCGGCATCTGCCTCCGCGTTAATCGTGGTTTGCCCAGTGGCGTACACACGATCAGACTTCTCACGCTCCAAGCGCAGGCTTTCATCCGTGCTGGCACGCTGAGGTTTCGGTTTTTGGTCCTTGGTCGGCATGGAGCGGCCCCTTGCGCAGTGCGCGCTACGGGAAGAGTAATACACAAGAGGCAGCCTGCCTGGACGCTCGCTCATGCCCCGTGTTCGTCCTTAACACTACCGCTCGTCACTTCCAGGGGAGGAGTGAGGACCGCGGATTGTGATACAGGGGCGGGGCGCTGCGGCCCTCACTCCGCACCGGACGCTCTCATGGGTAGACTGATCTTCGGATTGTTCACACCGCCGATTCTCCTCCTGGAGATCGCCATCCTGCGCGGACATCCGCTGACCGCATGGGTCCTGGTCAATGGCGCGGTGTTCCCGTTGCTCCTCGCGGTCAGCATCGTGGTGCATGAAGCGGGTCACGCGCTCGTCGCCCGCGCTGCGGTGGTTGATTCGCAACAACCTCGCGTGGGCGGACTTCCGGATCCGCCGCGACGAATTGCGTGACGAGGCGGACACGCATTCGGCTGCCGCACACGCGCGATTCCCGCGAGCCCCTTCTATTCTGGGCACGCGCGGGGCCGTGCTCGTATGGCTCGGGCGCGCGGCCGAGGCGGCTCCGTTCAGAACCTTGACGACGTGAAGACCTGATCAAAGGTGAGCGAACTCCTGGATTCGCGCCTTACCAGCGCCAGCGCCCGCGCAGCGCGCTGAGGGGTCACGGTGCCGCGCGCCCGCCGATCTCCGGGAAGCGCTCGTAGGCCCGTTTGAGCGCGTCCAGGTGGGCGGGGTTGTCGTAGTCGAGCGGCGCATCGGTGAGCTGCACGATCCACCCGCCCGATGCCGTGCGCCGCGCCCGCGTCAGCAACTCGGCGTCGCGAGCAGGATCCGGGAACCCGATGGTCGTCGCGGTAGCGGCCGACCAGTAGTTCAGCCACCCGAGGAACCAGGGAGTCTCAGGCGCGGGGAGCTTCTCTGGAAGGTTGAGCATGGGAAGCCCACGGGGTGAGCGCTCCGGTCCCTGAGCGGAGCGGCGAACCTGCTGCGAGACTTCCGAGCCATAACTATACGGCGACGCATGCCCCCAGAACGCGCGCGCCCCCTCAGCCACGCCCTCCAGCACAGCCGCCGCTGCCGCGATCACGGGCTCGTCCAGCGGCAGTTTCGCGTGCACTTCAAAGGGAAGCCCCCGTCCTCAGTCTTTTCTGCGAGCCACGCATCCCGCCGCGGCAATGCGATGGGGCGCCCTCCTTTGCCTACCTCCCACTCCAGGCGCAAGCCGGGGAGCGCCTTTTCCATCCCATGGACGCTATCGATTGTGCGGCGGTCTTTGCCCGCAAGCGCAGGCGCGTAGACAACAACGACAAGTCTTTTTCGCGTAGTCATCGCTTACACCCTGTGACGACAACATTCAGGGACTGATCCGCTTGCAGCAGCGCTTCTTTGTGCGCTTGGGTGCTCGCTGAAGGTTGGCGAAGCTCGGACTCGGGGCCTCCGGCCAGTGCGGAGAGGGTGTTCAGCTGCGAGAGGTGTGGCGGCAGGCTTAAAGCTCGTTTCAAGAATGGACTCTATAGGTGGGAAGGCCACAAGGCACCCTGCGGGTGCCGATGCTCCCGAGGGACCGCCAGCTCCCCCCGCAGCCTGTGGGAGGTCCAGATGCACCCCCGCGGGGAGCAGGGCGCGCGGAGAGCGGGGCTCGACGCTGTGGTTCGCCACGCGCTATCCTTGAGGCCGCTTCATGAACATCAGCGTTGGTGCCTCAAGCAAGCTGACGCGACCAAAGGCTCTGGTGAATCCAGAGGAAGGGGACATGGCATGTGTCAGATGCTCTGTGGAAACAACTCAGTGCATACTGGTGAGCCCGTGAAGGCGGGTCCCTCCCGGCGCGAGCTGCTCGCGGGGGGGGCGACAGCCCTGGGGGCCGCGGCGATCTCTTCGGCTCCCTCGCCTGCGCTGGCGGCGTCTGCGCAGGGGGGCCTGTCGCAGGGGAGCGCTGCCAGCGCCGGTGACATGCCAGTGGACACGGGTGCTCCGCACCGGCGCTACCTGCTGAAGGGCGGCGCGGTCCTCAGCATGGATCCGAATGTCGGAGACTTCGCCCAGGGTGACGTGCTCATCGAAGGCAAGAAGATCGTCGCGGTCGGGCCCAACCTGCAGGCCTCGGGGGCGGAGATCATCAACGCCGCCGGCATGATCGTCATGCCAGGGTTCATCGACACCCACCACCACCAATATCAGACCGCGCTGCGCAGCTTCCTGTCAGACGGCCTGCTGTCCAACGACGGGCTGCCGCACGGCCAGAAGAACTACCTCGACTACATCCACACGCTGATCACGGCGTTCTACAGGCCGCAGGACGCCTACATCGCCGAGCTCGTCGCTTCGCTCAGCCAGCTGGATGCGGGGGTGACCACGGTCGTTGACACCTCGCAGGTGGGCCATTCTCCGGCGCACAGCGATGCCGTCGTCCAGGGGCTTCAGGAAGCGGGCCGCCGCTCGGTCTTCGTGTACTCGCCGGGCGTGGGCCCCAACAACATCTTCCCGAATGATCTCCAGCGGCTCCGGAGCCGGTACTTCTCCTCGACTGATCAGCTCCTGACCCTGGCCATGGGCGGAGAGGTGTTCCTCCCCGACTGGCGGACCTACTGGGCGATCGCGCGCCAGAACGGCCTGCACATCGTCTCTCACCTCGTCGGCAGCCTCGGCCAGGAGACGCTCGTGGAGCAGATCGCGAGCGAGGGCCTGCTTGGGCCGGACATCGAGTTCATCCACTGCACTCACCTCTCGGAGGCCTCCTGGCAGGCGATCGCCGCGTCGGGGGTGACCATGTCGATGGCGGCCCCGATCGAGATGACCATGCGGCACGGCATGCCGCCCATCCAGACCGCGCTCGACCATGGCGTCCAGCCCGCGCTCAGCGTCGATGTCGAGTGCACGATGACCGCGGACTTCTTCACCCAGATGCGGACCGTCTTCACGCTTCAGCGGGCGTTCATCAACGAGCGCGCGATCAACGGGGAGACGAACCTGCCCGAGCTCCTCACGTGCCGTGATGTGATCCGCTTCGCCACGGTCGAGGGGGCCCGGGTGGCCCGGCTCTCCCAGAAGATCGGCTCGCTGACTCCAGGCAAGGAGGCCGACATCCTCCTGCTGCGGGCGGACGCGCTCAACGTGGCCCCGCTCAACAATGTGCCGGGGGCCGTCGTGACGTTGATGGACCGCGGCAACGTGGACACGGTCATCGTCGCGGGGCGGATCCGGAAATGGCGCGGAGCCCTGGTCGGCGTGCACTGGCCTCAGCTGCGCGCCACCCTCGAGGCCTCCAGGGACTACCTCCTCCAGGCGGCGGGCGTGCAGCGGGTGCTCTTCTGAGGCGGCAGATCCGGGGCCTCGCGTGAGCGCGGCCCTGGCGGTGGACTCCATCCATGTTGAAGCTCCCGGGTTACACGATCCATCACTCAGTTCGCGTCACTGGCTCGAACATGCTGTTTCAGGCGGTGCGCGAGGCGGATGGCGCACCGCTCATCATCAAGACGCCGGTGGGCCCCGCCGTCGGCCCACGCGAGGAGGAGCGGTACCGCCGAGAGCACGGCATCCTGCAGCGGCTTGTGGGCGTGCGCGGCGTCACCCGGCCCTATGGCTGTGAGCGGATCAACGGCCGCCCCGTCCTGCTCCTGGAAGAGGTGCAGGGGGTAGCCCTCTCCGAGGCGGTGGGCAGACCCTTCGAGGTTGCCCGCTTCCTCCAACTGGCCGTCTCCCTGGCGTCGACCCTGGCGGAGATCCACCTCCGGGGCGTCATCCACAAGGACATCAAGCCCTCCAACATCATCGTCCCCCCCTCGGGCGAGCCGCACATCATCGACTTTGGCTCCGCCACCCTCCAGCGGACCGAGCATGTGGATGCGGCGCCGAGCCACCTGATCGAGGGGACGCTGGCCTACATGTCTCCGGAGCAGACCGGGCGCATGAACCGCGCGGTGGACTACCGCACCGACTTCTACTCGCTGGGCGTGACGTTCTACGAGCTGCTCACGGGGGCCCGGCCGTTCCACGGGCGTGACGCGCTCGAGTGGTTCCATGCCCACATGGCACAGCTGCCGAGGCCGCCGCACGAGCTCATCTCCAGCATCCCGCCCGTGCTGTCCGCGATCGTGATGAGGTGCCTGGCCAAGGTCGCCGAGGAGCGCTACCAGAGCGCCGAGGGGCTGAGGCACGACTTGGCGGAGTGCGTGGAGGGCCTGCGCCGGGGCTCGCTCGAGCTCTTCGTGCTGGGCAAGCGGGACATCCCCAGCCGCTTCCAGCTCCCCCTGCGGCTCTACGGGCGCGACGCCCACGTCGCCACCCTGCTCCGGGGCTTCGAGCGAGTCGCGAACGGAGGCAAGCCCGAGCTCATCCTGATCCGCGGCTACTCCGGTATTGGCAAGTCGTCGGTGGTCCACGAGCTGCACAAGCCCGTGGTCCAGCGGCGAGGCTTCTTCCTGAGCGGCAAGTTCGATCAGCTCCAGCGGGATGTCCCCTACGCCACCCTGGCCCAGGCCATCCGGGGGCTGGTGCAGCAACTGCTGGCGGGCAGCGATCAGGAGGTCGCCCAGTGGCGTGAGCGCTTGCGAGAGGCCCTCCAGGGCAACGGCCCGGTCCTCGTGGAGCTGGTGCCGCAGCTCGCGCTCGTCCTGGGCCCGCAGCCGGCGGTCTCGGAGCTTCCGCCCGCCGAGGCGCAGCACCGCTTCAACCAGGTGTTCCTCCAGTTCCTCGGAGTCTTCGCCACCGCCGAGCACCCGCTCGTCGTGTTCCTGGATGATCTGCAATGGGCGGACCTGGCCAGCTTCAGGCTCCTCCAGGCCCTGCTCACCGACGAGGACGCGCCACCGGCGCTGTGGATCGGCGCCTACCGCGACAACGAGGTCACCCCCTCCCACCCGCTGATGATGGCGCTGGGGGAGGTGCGCAAGGCGAAGACCCTGGTGACTGACCTCCAGCTCGAGCCGCTGAGCCTGGAGCAGGTCCAGCACCTCGTCGCGGATGCGCTCCCGGGCGCGGGGGCGGAGCTCACCGGGCCCCTCTCGGAGCAGGCTCACCAGAAGACCGGCGGCAACCCGTTCTTCCTCCTCCAGCTGCTGCTGGCGTTGCACCACGATGGGCTCCTCAGCCGCGCGCCCGGAGGAGGGTGGCGGTGGGATGCCGAGGGCGTCCGGGCCAAGGGGTACTCCGACAACATCGTCGACTTCATGGCGCGCGGCCTGCACCAGCTCCCCCCGAGCACCCAGCACCTGCTCCCCCTGGCGGCGTGCGTGGGCAACAGCTTCTCGCTCCGGATGCTGACCCTCATCTCCGGCCTGGAGGCGGGCGAGGCGGAGCATGGCCTCGAGCCGGCGCTCGAGGAGGGCCTGGTGGTGCGCGGCGCCTCGGAGCAGTATCGCTTCCTGCACGATCGCATCCAGCAGGCGGCGCATGCCCTCATCCCCGAAGGAGAGCGCAAGGCGGTTCACCTGCGCATCGGACGCCTGCTGCTGGAGAGCCTGTCCGCCGAGGAGGTGCGCGAGAGGCTCTTCGAGCTCGTGAGCCAGCTCAACGCCGGCGTGGAGCTGATCCGCGGCCCCGAGGAGCGCCACCGCCTCGCGCGCCTGAACGCCGAGGCGGGCTGGAAGGCCCGGGCCTCGAGCGCGCATGCCTCGGCCGCCGCCTATCTCTCGATGGCCTTCGCGCTCATCCCGGGTGACCCGTGGGAGACGGACCCCGCGCTGGCCTTCAAGGTGCTCCTCGATCGAGCGAGCAGCGAGCTCATGAGCGGCAACCTCGCCGAGGCCCGCCGCCTGCTGGAGGGGCTGCGCCCCCGAGCCCGGAGCCGGGGGGACATCGCCGCCGCCTACGGGCTGATGCACGAGGTGCACCTCATCACCGGCGAGATCGAGGCCTCCGTCACCTGCCTTTTGGAGTGCCTGGCCCTGCTGGGCATGCCGATGGATCCGCACCCCTCCTGGGAGGAGGCCGCGGCCGCCCGCGAGGAGGTCCAGTCCCTGCTGGGTGACCGCCCCATCGAGAGCCTCGTCGAGCTGCCGCTGATGACGGACGCGGACATGAAGCCGGTGATGAGCGTGCTGGCCCGCCTCTTCCCGTCGGCCTACTTCACCGACAACAACCTGCTTGTCCTCCATATCTGCCGGATGGTCTCCCTGAGCCTGCGCTACGGCAACACCAGCGAGTCGGTGATTGGGTACAGCTCGTTCGGAGTGCTGCTCGGGAAGTTCTTCCGGAGCTATCAGGAGGGCTATGCCTATGGCGTGCTGGCCCGCGCGCTCGTCGATCGGCACAACCTGCCCCTCGAGCGGGTCCGGGCGCTCTTCAACCTGGAGATGATCAGCTACTGGTGCCAGCCCCTGGCCGTGGCGCACGAGTTCGCCCTGAGCAGCTTCCAGTGCGCGCTGCAGACCAACAACTACCTGTTCGCCTGTTACATCGTCGGCCATGTCGTCTGGAACCGGCTGGCCATGGGGCACACCCTGGACGACGTCTACGAGGACGCGCTCGTCCGGATGGACTTCATGCGAAAGACGGGCTTCGTGGGGGTGGTGGATACCACCCTCATCGTCCTGCGCTACGTGCAGCAGCTGCGAGGCCGCTCGCCCACCTTTGGCACGCTGGACGGGGAGGGCTTCGATGAGCGGGCCCTCGAGGCCGGGCTGACGCCGGCTCACATGAGCAGCATGGTGTGCCAGTACTGGCTCTCCAAGATGCAGGCGCGCTTCATGTGCGGCTCCTACGCGGAGGCCCGTGAAGCGGGGGACAAGGCGGCGGGGTTCATCTGGTCCTTCATTGGCATCATCCCGCTCCTGGACTTCCACCTCTTCCGCGCCCTGAGCCTGGCCGCGTGCTGCGAGGGGGCGGCGGAGCAGGAGCAGCGGCGGTACCTGGAGGCCGCCGAGGTGCACTGGCGGCAGCTCGACGAGTGGGCAGACAACTCCCCCGAGACGTTCCGCGCGCTCGAGCGGCTGGTCTTCGCGGAGCTGTCCCGCATCCGGGGCCGTCTGGACGAAGCGCTCCCCGCGTACGAGGAGGCCCTTCGCCAGGCCCGCGAGAACGGCTTCGTCCAGCACGTGGCGCTCGTGTGCGAGCTGGCGGCGAACTTCTATCGCAAGCGGCAGGCCCCCTTCATCGCCGAGGCCTACGCGCGCCAGGCCTTGGAGGCCTACGCGCGGTGGGGGGCCTACGGCAAGGTCACGCAGTTGGAAGCCCTCTGGCCCGCCCTCGCGCCCTCGCCGGCGCCCGCGAGCGCCACCACCACCACCACCTCGGAGTCCAGGGCGCTGGACACGCTCGCCGTGGTCAAGGCTCAGCAGGCCGTCTCCAGCGAGATCGTCCTCGACAGGCTGGTGTCCACGCTCATGCGGGTGGCCACCGAGAATGCGGGGGCCCAGCGTGGAGCCCTGCTGCTCCCGCGCGGTGACACGCTGGTGATCGCGTCCGAGACGCAGAGCGCCTCGGAGGGCGCGCAGGCCCTGCCGCGCGAGGGGGCGGAGGCCGCTCTGCCCTGGACGATCATCTCCTACGTCCGGCGTACGCACGAGCATGTGCTCATCAGCGACGCGGCGGCGCCTCACCCGTTCTCGTCCGAGCCCTACCTCGAGCACAGCGGAGTCAGGTCCGTGCTGTGCCTGCCGCTGATGCGCCAGGACTCGCTGTCGGGAGTGATGTACCTGGAGAACAGGCTGGCCTCCGGGGCGTTCACCCCCGGCCGCATCGCGCTGCTGGGGCAGCTCGCCTCGCAGGCCGCCATCTCGATCGAGAACGCGCGGCTGTACGCCGAGGTCCAGCGCACCGAGGCCGCCCTGCGCAGCGCCAACGACGAGCTGGAGCGGCGGGTGGAGGAGCGCACGCGCGAGCTCAAGCAGGCCCAGGCTCAGCTGGTGGACACGGCGCGGGCGGCGGGCATGGCCGAGGTCGCCTCGGATGTGCTGCACAACGTCGGCAACGTGCTCACCAGCGCCGTCATCAACCTGGAGCAGATGCGCTCCGCGATCGAGGCCTCGCGCCTCGACCGGACGGTTCAGCTCTCCGCGATGCTCAAGGAGCACCGTGAGGATCTGGTGGGGTTCCTGACGAGCCACCCGCGTGGCCGCGTCCTGCCGGACTACTTCTCGGCCCTCACCGAGGAGCTCCGCCACGAGCAGACCCAGCTCCTGGCGAACCTGCATGAGATGGGCCTGCACATCGAGCACATCCACGCCATCATCCGGGTGCAGCAGAACTACGCGAAGACTTCACTCATCCTCGATGAGTGGGATCTCACCGAGCTCATCGAAGACAGCCTGCGCTTCCAGCTTGCCGCGCTGCAGCGCCACCGCGTCTCCGTGACGCGCGAGTTCTCCCCCGTGCCCCGGGGGCGGGTGGACAAGCACAAGGTGCTGCAGATCCTCATCAACCTGATCAGCAACGCCAAGTACGCGATGGACGAGGTCCCCGAGGGGCAACGTCACCTGTGCATGCGGCTCACGGCCCAGGGGAATATGGCGCGGATCCAGGTGGTGGACAGCGGCAAGGGCTTCACCCAGGAGATCCGCAAGCAGCTCTTCGCGCACGGCTTCACCACGCGCAAGGAGGGTCATGGCTTTGGCCTGCACTCGAGCGCGCTGGCGGCGCAGGCGATGGGGGGCCGCCTCCTGCTGGAGAGCGAGGGTCTGGGCAAGGGCGCCACGGCCACGCTCGAGTTCCCGATCCAGCACGGTCAGACCTGAGGGCTTCTGGGATATGAAGGGGGCCCATGAACCCTTCTTCGAAGCGTGTGATCTCCGATCTCAAGGAACTCGAGAAGCTCACTTCCGACGAGCGCGGCGCCCAGCGCGTCGCATGGGGCCCCGTCTGGCGCAAGGCGCGCGAGTGGTTCGCGGGCAAGCTGAAGAACGAGCTCGCCCTCCCCATGCGCCAGGACGGCGCCGGTAACCTGTGGGCCACGCTCCCCGGAGACTCCGAGCGGAGCATCGTCATCGGCAGCCACCTCGACTCTGTCCCCGGTGGTGGCTGGCTCGACGGCTGCCTCGGCGTGCTCGCGGGTCTCGAGGTCCTCCGCATCTACTCCGCCAAGGGCGCACGCCCGCCGGTCACCCTTCACATCGTCGATTGGGCCGACGAGGAGGGCGCGCGCTTCGGCCGCAGCCTCACCGGGTCCGCCGCGTCCGCGGGCTCGCTCGAGCCGCACAAGGAGCTCGCGCACCTCGTGGACCGGGCCGGCGTGAAGCTCCCCGACGCGCTGATGGAGAACGGCATCACCCTCGACGGCATGAAGACCGCGCGGAAGTACTTCGACGGCCTGAGGGCCGAGGCCTACCTCGAGCTGCACATCGAGCAGGGGCCGGTGCTGCAGGAGATGAAGCGCCCGGTCGGCGTGGTGCTCGGGACGATGGGCGTCGAGCGGCACCAGCTGAAGTTCATCGGGCAGGCCGCGCACTCCGGCGCCGCGCCGCTGCACCTGCGCCAGGACGCGTTCCTCGCAGGCGCCCGCTTCGCGCTCGCCGCACAGGAGCTGGCGACGAAGCTCTCCGGCAAGACGCCGCGCACGCGCGTGGTCGCCACCTGCGGCGTGGTGAAGGTCGAGCCGAACTTCGTCACCGCGGTGCCGGGCCGCACGGAGATCTCCATCGACATGCGCGCGCTCGATGCGGGCGTGCTCGCGAAGCTGCTGGCGGGGACGAAGAAGGCGTCGCTCGCCGCGGCGAAGGAGTTCAAAGTCAAGGTCGAGTGGAGCCAGATCCTCAAGATCACCCCGCGCATCTTCGACGAGACGCTCACCGGCTTCGTGCGAAAGGCGGTCAAGGGCGTCACCGGCCATGCGCCGGAGCTCCCGTCGGGTCCGCTCCACGACGCGGCGGAGATGGCCGACATCGTGCCGACCGCGATGGTCTTCGCACAGTCCTCGCCGGGGATCTCGCACACCCGCATCGAGGACACGCCGGAGCCGGCGCTCGACAAGTCGGTGCGCGCGTTCCTCGCCACGGTCGAGCAGACCGTGGAGCACCTCGCGCGGAAGGCCGAGCCCCGGCGCAAGCAGGCCGCCGGCAAGCGGTAGCGCCCGGGCTGTATTGGGAACTTCCTCGAACCTGCCCGCCGCTCTCAACAGGGCCCTTCCTTCGCCCTATAGAGAGGATGGAGTGCCCGGGTGCCTTTCGTGACGGTCCTCCGCGCGCTGGGCAGCGGCTCGCAGCGCCGCGGTGGGCAGCCCGGCTTGGAGTCCCAGCGCGACGTACTCGCGAATCATCCATCGGGTCTGATCCGCGACCTTGGTGAAGTGGACTCGGAGATAGCTCTCCAGGGAGAAGGGTGCCGCCCAGGAGGCGAGCGGCACCATCAGCTCGAGAAGCCAGGGGCGCAGGAGTGGGCGCACAGGAGGCGCGCGCTGCTGCGTGCGCCATGCGGCGATGCGCACGGCCTCCCACGCCGCCTGGAGGGCCTGCTCGAGGGGCTCGGGCTCCAGCAGCCGCTCGAAGCTCCAGCCCGCTGCCTCCAGCCCGTCCACGAAGGTGGCCAACAGCGCCGTGGGGATGGCCATGGCGCGTGCCACCTCAGGGCTGCGCCGAGCCGGGTAGCCGCCCGCCCGGAGTGCCCGGAGGACTTCCTGGAGGCGCTCCTCGGGACCGCTGAACAGACCTCGGGACAGGGGAGGGAACCAGAAGGCCGTGCCGGGCCTTGGAACAGGCTCCTGGGGACTCAGCGGCGCATGGAAGCTGAGGAAGGGCACCATGCCGGTGAGGAGCCGCTCCGGCGCGATCCGCTGCAGGAGCCACTCCCGGTCCTCGAGGCCGGGCTGAAGCATGACCCAGGTCGCCGCTCCCGTGGCGCGGGCAAGCTCCTCCACCCAGTTGCCGGCCCGCAGCGCCGTGGAGGAGACGCAGAGCCAGATCTGATCCCAGCGCTCAGCCGCCACCTCCTCGTCAGAGCAGAGGACAGCGAATCCGGAGAGCTCCCTCGGCTCGGGGTCCTTCTCGAAGACACCGAGCTCATAGAGGGTGAAGCCCCGCCGAGCCTCTTCCGCGTGCTTCGGCTTGACCCGGAAGGCGAGCTCGCACCCGGCCGACTGGAGAAACCCTCCGAACACCTGACCGATGGCTCCCGCTCCCACCAGGAGAATTCGAGGCTTCGTGCTCATGCCCTCAGGCAGCCCCTCCAGACGGGGGAGCGTCTGGCTCATCCAGCCCTCGGTTGAGCAGCTTCCGCAGCAGGGCTGTCACATCCTGGTGGAAATAGTGGATCAGCCCGAGCGTGAGAGGAATTACACCCACCAGGGCGAGCAGTCCCTTCACCAGCCCCGGAAGCCCCGCCAGCCAGTCATCCCGGATGATGACGGCTGTGGCCGGCTCTTCTCCCACGCGCACATCCAGCTCGAAGGAGCCTCGGCCGATGACCTTGCGGAACGTCACGGGCAGCGCGAGCTGGGTCCACGTGGGCGGGATCGACTCGGGTCTCCCCTCACCTTGCAGCACCAGGGTGGGGACCTGCTGCTCTCCGATCTGGGCAAAGGTCCCCATCCGGGCCGAGAGGCTCACAAGCGTCGTGTCCCCCGGCCTCTTGCAGCTCCGAAACAGC
>NZ_JBJMQP010000188.1:0-21776 GCF_045802625.1 Hyalangium sp.
CGACCAGACGACGAGCGCGCTGATGGAGGCCTACTACCGCAACCTCTTGGCGGGCCAAGGGCGCGCCACCGCGCTGCGCGAGGCCATGCGCACGCTGCGTACTACCCGGCCCCACCCCCACTACTGGGCCCCCTTCATTGCCCTGGGCAGTGACGCGCCTCTGCGCTCGCTCACACCAAGCTCCCCGCCCGCTGCGCGCCCGTAGCGCCCTGGACAACGCGCCCGCGCTCCCAGCGAAGCACGGGCGCTTCCGGAGGCGGTGGGCCCCGGACCGTGGACTCGAATTCCTCCGGCGGCGCCCCCCCGGTCCGCCGCCTCCGGCACTCGTGTGCATACCCTCCCTCGACTCACGCCCCCTCGCTCGCAAAGAGCTCCACCGCCTCCGGCATGGAGAGCCGGTGACTCGGAAAATGATGCAGAAAATCCGCACGGGCGGGCCCGCCCAACGCCTGGGTATGCCGCGCTGGGGGCGCCGGGAGACTGATTCAGAAAAGCTGATGAGCGCTCAATCTTCCTTATGCTTCTGGAGCATCAGCTTGGGTTCCAGGGGGAGAGATGACGCGGGTTCTCATGGGGGTGATGGTCGCCTTCGTCCTCTGCTGCGCGGAGGAGGCGGTGGCCGACGGGGAGGAAACCAGCAAACCGTTGCAAGAAGCCCAAGCCGCTTACGACCAAGCAGTGACGCTGTATGAGGCGGGCCGGTACGGCGCCGCCCTGACGCGAGGAGAGCAGGCGCTCGCGCTCGCGGAAGAGGTGCTCGACGGCAGCGGCGATCCCGCGGTGGCCAACGCGCTGGATCTGCTGGGCATTCTTCACTGCATCCAAGGGGAGCCGGCCCTGGCCGAGCCGCTCCATCAGCGGGCGCTCGCGATCCGCGAGGAGGTGCTCGGCAAGAATGATCCCGATGTGGCCTCCTCGCTCAACAACCTGGCCAATCTCTATTACGCCCAGGCGTCGTACGCGCGAGCCGAGCCGCTCTACCTGCGCGCGCTCTCGATCCGCGAGGAGGTGCTCGGCCCGAAACACCCCGACGTGGCCGCCTCGCTCAACAACCTGGCCAACCTCTATTACGCCCAGGGAACGCCGACTCGGGCCGAGCCGCTGCTCCAGCGCGCGCTCGTGATCTGGCAAGAAGCCCTGGGCAAGACCGATCCCCACGTCGCCCAGGCGCTCAACAATCTGGGAAACCTCGCCTACTCGCAGGGCTTGTACAGCCGAGCCGAGCAGCTCTACCTGCGCGCGCTCACCAACCGGGAGGAGGCGCTGGGCAAGGACCACCCCGACGTGGCCGCCTCGCTCAACAACCTCGCCAGCCTCTATGACGCCCAGGGGCTGTACGCGCGGGCCGAGCCGCTGCTTCAGCGCGCGCGGCTCATCCGGGAAGCGGCCTTCAGCAAGGACCACCCCAGCATGGTCCCCACGCTCAACAACCTCGTCCGGTTCCACCTGGCCCAGCATCGGCTCGCGGACGCCGTGTCGCTCTTCACCCAGTCCTTCTCCATCTCCGAGCGGCGGCTGCGGCAGGAGGGGCTCTACCTCTCCGAGGCCCGCCTCACCCGCTTCCTGGAGCAGCTGCGCAGCGACGAGGAGCTCCTCTATTCGCTGGTGCGCGCCCACCCGGAGAACGAGGACGTGCGGCGCCTGGCCCTGAGCGTGGTGCTCCTGCTCAAGGGGCGCTCCGCCGGAGAGCTGGCCAACACCTCCCATACCCTCTACCACCGGCTCGGCCCCGTGGACCGCACCCTCTTCGAGCAGCTGCGAGCGCTGCGCACCCAGCTGGCCACGCTGGTCCTCCAAGGCCCCAGTTCCCAGAACCTGGCGGACTATCAACAGCGCATTGACGCGCTCGCCTCTCAGGACGAGGCGCTCGAGGCTGATCTGGCCCAGCGCTCCGCTCCCTTGCGCGCGCTCACGGCGCTGCCGGCGCTCTCCAGGATCGTCCATCAGGTCGCCGCGGCCCTGCCCCAGGACGCCGCCCTCGTGGAGTTCATCGCCTATACGGAGCGCTCGCTCGTGGTGAAGCCTGGCACCCCCGCGTCAGACGTCCCCCACGAGCAGCGCTACCTGGCGCTGGTGCTCCTGCCCCATGGCCACATCCGGGCGGTGGACCTCGGGCCTGCGGACCCCATCGACCGCGCTGCCTTGGGGCTGCGTGATGCCCTGGCTCGCCAAGACGCCGCCTACCAGGAGCGCGCTCAGGCCCTCTATCAACTCGCCTTCCAGGCGCTGCGGCCGCTGCTCGGCGACACTCATCGCCTCTTCCTCTCGCCCGATGGTCAGCTCGGCCTGGTGCCCTTCGCCGCCCTGTACGACGGGAAGCAATTCCTCATCGACGCCTACGACTTCATCTATCTCACCTCGGGCAAGGATCTGCTGCCGCGGCCCCCGGAGAAGGCTCCCCACGGCGGGGTGGTCGTCCTGGCGGATCCCAAGTTCAGCTCCCCCTTCTCAACGCCTCCCGCCTCCTCGGGGCGCGCGCTGCCGTTGGCCATGCGCTCTGCTTCCCTCGAGGACGTGTTTTTGGGGCTGCGCTCGGATGGAGCGGAGCGCCCCTGGGTGCCCCTGCCCGGCACCCGCAAGGAGGCGGAGTCCATTCAGCGCCTGCTGCCCAGCGCCCAGCTCTACCTCGGAGCCGAGGCCACCAAGCAGCGCCTGATGCAGTTGCCCACTCCCGCCGTCCTCCACATCGCCACCCACGGCTTCTTCCTCGAGGATGCTCCTGCCCCCGAGGACTCCCGCGCCGTCGGCCACTTCGGGGCCCTGGACGAGAGCACTTCCGCCCATCGCACGCCCGATCCCCTGCTTCGCTCCGGGCTGATCCTCGCGGGGACGCAAGCCCAGGCCTGGCCCCCGGCGGGCGCCGCCTCGTCCCGGCTCGACAGCTCCCTGGTGACGGCGCTGGAGGTGGCAGGGCTGGATCTCTGGGGCACCCAGCTGGTGGTGCTCTCCGCGTGTGACACCGGCCGCGGCGATGTGAAGCTCGGCGAGGGTGTCTACGGGCTGCGCCGGGCCTTCGTGGTGGCCGGAGCCGAGACGGTGGTGATGAGCCTGTGGCAGGTGGAGGACCAGACGACGAGCACGCTGATGGAGGCCTACTACCGCAACCTGCTGGCCGGGCAGGGCCGCGCCACGGCGATGAGAGAGGCGATGCGAGCGTTACGTCAGTCTTTGCCCCATCCTCACTATTGGGCGCCCTTCATCGTCCTGGGCCGCGACGCTCCCCTGCGCGCCCTGGCTCCCAGTCCCCAGAAGCTCCCGGGCCAGCAGCCCCCAATTCCCTTCAAACAGTTGCGGGCCCTCATGAATGCACACCCGGTGGAGCTCCCGCGCAGTCCCTAGCAGGCCAGGGTACCCTTTCGTACCCAGGGAGTACGAGAAACCACCCTACCTGATAAGTTGCCCGCATGCCCTCGCATCCACGGACCCGGGGCCAGCCCTCTCTTGAGGACCCAAAGGAAGACATGCGGAAGATGCTCGGATGGATCGCGGTAGCAGTCCTGTGCTGTGCAACCAGCGTGGCGGCCGGGGAGACGCCGCCGGACGCGCGGTTACAAGAGGCGCAGAAAGCCTATGACGAGGCGAAGACGCTCGATAAGGCGGGCAAGTACGCCGAGGCCGTGGCACCCGCTGAACATGCACTCGCGCTGCGCGAGGCGATTCTCGGGGGCACGGCCCCCCAAGTCGCCCAATGTCTGGACTTGCTCGGGAAGTTACTCCGGCTTCAGAAGGACTTTGATCGAGCCGAGCCGCTGCTTCAACGCGGGCTTGCCCTTCGAGAGGCGGCCCTCGGTCAGAACCATCCCGACGTCGCCGATTCTCTCAACAACCTCGCCAATCTCTACAATGATCTGGGGAGGTATGACCGGGCCGAGCCGCTCTTCCAGCGCGCGCTGGCCATTCGGGAGGCGGCCCTGGGCAAGGACCACCTCTCCGTCGCCCAATCGCTCAACAACCTGGCCAATCTCTACTACTCCCAAGGGATGTACGGCCAGGCCGAGCCACTCCACCAGCGTGCGCTCGCCATTTTCGAAGCGGCCCTCGGCGAGAATCACCCCTTCGTCGCCAACTCGCGCAACAACCTCGCCTCCATCTATTACTCCCAAGGGCAGTACGGCCGGGCCGAGCCGCTCTACCAACGCGCGCTCACCATTTTCGAGGCCGCCTTCGGCAAGAATCATCCCTCCGTCGCCGGTTCGCTCTGCAACCTTGCCAACCTCTATCAGGACCAGGGCTTGTATGGCCAAGCTGAGCCGCTCTACCAGCGCGCGCTCGCCATCCGGGAAGAGACCCTCGGCAAGAACCACCCCGACGTCGCCGCGGCGCTCAACAACCTCGCCCTCCTCTACGAGGAGCAGGGGCTGTACAGCCGGGCCGAGCCGCTCTACCTGCGCGCGCTCACCATCTTGGAAGAGTCCGTCGGCAAGAACCATCCCGACGTCGCCCAGGCGCTCAACAACCTCGCCCTCCTCTACATGCGCCAAGGCATGTACGGTCAGGCCGAGCCGCTCTACCAGCGCGCGCTCGCCATTCGGGAAGCAGCCCTGGGCAAGAACCACCCCGGCGTGGCCCAATCGCTCAGCAACCTCGCAGTTCTTGGCTGGAATCAGGGGTTGTACAGCCAGTCCGAGCCGCTCCACGAGCGCGCGCTCGCCATCTTCGAAGCGGCCTTGGGCAAGAACCATCCGAGCGTCGCCGAATCGCTCAACAGCCTCGGCTTGCTCAAACTGGCCCAACATCGCCTCGGCGCGGCCGTCCCGCTGTTCACGCGCGCCTTCGGCATCTCCGAGCAGCGCCTGCGCCACGAGGCGCTCGACTTCTCCGAGTCGCGCCTGGCCCGCTTCCTCCAGTTCCTGCGCGGAGATGAGGAGCTCCTGTATGCGTTGCTGCGCGCGCATCCGGACAACGCCAGCGTGAGGCACCTGGCCCTGAGCGCCTCGCTGCTCCTCAAGGGCCGCTCCGTGGAGGAGACGGCCGACATCTCCCGGACTGTCTACCGGAGCCTGGGGCCCCAGGAGCACGACGCCTTCGATCGGTTGCGCGGGCTGCGCACCCAGTTGGCCAAGCTCTCGCTCCAAGGCCCGGGCTCGCTCAAACCGGCAGACTACCAACACCAACTCCAAGAGCTCACCGAGCAGGGTGACGCCCTCGAGGCGGATCTGGCTAGGCGCTCCGCTCCCCTGCGCGCGCTGTCCACGCTGCCGTCTCCCGCGGACATTGTGGAGCGTGTCGCCCAGACCCTGCCCAAGGATGGCGCCCTCGTCGAGTTCATCTCCTATGAGGACCGCCCGCTGGTGTCCAAGGGCACACCCCAGGCACAGTCACGCTACCTGGCGCTGGTGCTCTTTCCGGACGCCACCACGCGCGCCTTGGATCTGGGCCCCGCCGAGCCCATGAACTCGGCCGCCGCGAGCCTGCGGGCCGCGCTGGCCAACCAGGACGCCGCCTTCCAGGCCCACGCCCAGGCCCTGTACCGGCTCGCGTTCCGGCCTTTGCTTCCGCTCTTGGGAAAGACCCGCCGCCTGTTCCTCTCACCGGACGGCCAGCTGGCCCTGGTGCCCTTCGCCGCACTTCACGACGGCCACCAGTTCCTCGTGGAGACTTTCGACTTCACCTACCTCACCTCCGGCAAGGATCTGTTGCCTCGCCCCCAGGAGATCGCCCCCGCTGCCTCCGTGGTCGTCCTCGCTGACCCGGATTTCAACGCTTCGCTCCCGCCGCCCGCTCCCTCCGCTGAGCAGGCTTCCGCGCACGCCGAGCGCTCTGCCTCCGTTGAGCATTTGTTCTCTTCACTGCGCGAGAATCCGGCGTACCGAGCCTGGGCCACCGTCCCCCTGCCGGGCACCCGCAAGGAAGCCGAGGCCATTCAGCGGCTGCTTCCCCAGGCCCAGCTCTTCCTGGGCACAGAGGCCACCAAGCAGCGGTTGCTGCACCTGCTCACTCCCGGCGTCCTCCACCTGGCCACCCATGGCTTCTTCCTGGAGGACGCTCCCGCGCCCGAGGGCTCCCGTGGAATCGCCCACTTCGGGGCGCTGGGCGACGACCCTGCCGCCTCGCGTCCCCCGGATCCCCTGCTGCGCTCCGGCCTGCTGCTGGCCGGGGCCAGCGCGCTGACGACCTCCAGTTCCAACTCCGCCCAGCCCTCGCCCGACAGCGCCCTGGTGACGGCCTTGGAGCTGGCGGGCCTCGACCTGTGGGGCACCCAGTTGGTGGTGCTGTCCGCCTGTGACACCGGCCGAGGCGACGTGAAGACGGGCCAGGGCGTCTATGGCCTGCGCCGGGCCTTCATCGTCGCCGGAGCGGAGACGGTGGTGATGAGTCTGTGGAAGGTGGAGGACCAGACGACGAGCACACTGATGGAGGCCTACTACCGCAACCTCTTAGCGGGCCAGGGCCGCGCCGCGGCGATGCGCGAGGCCATGCGCGCGCTCCGGCAGACTCAGTCCCACCCCCACTACTGGGCACCCTTCATCGTCCTGGGCCGAGACACTCCGCTCCGGGGGCTCACGCCCAGCCCCCAGGGGCCACCGGAGAAGTAGCCAGCTCAGGGGTGGCGCACGCGCGTGTAGCTCACCTTCCCGTTCTCGAAGTACACGCGCACGTGCCAGTAGCAGTCCTGGGCGCAGCGCGGCTCGGCGCAGTACAGGCGCCAGGACAGCGTCACCATCGGGTCGGTGTGCTCCACGGCCTGCGAGCACGGCTCACCGGCACAGGCCTGCACCTCGGCCTCCGTGCGTCCCTGGAGGTCCGGACTCGTCAGGCAGCTGGCGACCGGGACGTACTCGGGCGGGATGAAGCGGCCCGACTCGACTCCCTCGGCCCCCGTCGTCCCGGAGCCGGTGGACTCGGGCTCGGTCCCCTCGGAGGGGCCACACGCGGACAGCGCCAGCAGAGCAATCACCACGACTCGCGAACTCATCGACACCCTCCCGGCCCCTCCCAGCAGTTGCGGATGCGAACGCAGATGGGGGCGCCGCTGCACCAGCGGTGGGAGTGAGATGGGTATTGGTCGGAATCCCCGGAAGTCGGATTTCGCGCCGGATGTCCGTCGCCGGACAGACCCGTGCTCCCGGAGGGAGGCGGGCCTTCAGCTGCTCGCGGAGGTGTAGTGGCCGATGGAGCGCAGCCACACGCGGCGAGAGATGAAGGCGAACACGAGCGAGCCCACCACCGCCGTCGCCAGCGCCGTGGGCGGCAGCCTCCCGAGCATCGCCTGCGCCGGGAACGTCGTCATCAGCGCCAGGGGGATGATGAAGGTGAAGACGAAGGCCAGCGCTCCCTTGAAGACCGCCGAGGGCCAGCGCGCCGCGTCGAAGATCGACTGGAAGAAGTAGGTGAGGTTGTCCACCTTCACCACGAAGAACGCGGCGCTCACCGTGAGGATCCACATCGAGTACAGCAGCAGCGTGCTCGTGCCCAGCAGCACCACCGAGGCGAACAGCCCCGGGATGGACGGCCCGTACCCCAGCAGGTGGAAGGCGTAGGCGAAGATGGCGATGCCCGTGAGCACGTTGGTGGCGCGCCACGGCTCGAAGCCCGTGGTGGACACCAGGAACTGCGCGTCCGCCGGCTTGAGCAGCACGAAGTCCAGCGTGCCCTTGCGGATGTGCTCCACCACGCTGTTGAGGCTGGGCGTAATCGCGCCCTCCAGCACGCCCTGCAGCAGCGTGAACCAGCCCACCACCAGCAGCGCCTCGCCGAAGCTCCAGCCGGCAATGGCCTTGCGCTCGCCGTAGACGACGAAGAGCGGCGCCAGGGCGGTGAACGTCCAGAACAGGGAGATGAGGCCCTCCACCAGGAAGTCACCCCGGTACTGCAGCGCCAGCAGGCTGGCGGACCGCAGCTGCACCCCGAGCAGTCTCAGATAGCGTCGCAGCATCCCCCTACCCTCCATACGCCGCGAAGCGCCGCAGGCCTCGCCGCCACAGGGTGACCGAGAGCGCTCCCAGCACCCCCACCCAGAGCCACTGGCGCCCCACGAGCGTCAGCGCCTCCTGCCACTCGTGCCGGCCCGTCATGAGCTCCACCGGCAGGCCAATCTGGTAGCGGAAGGGCAGCCAGTCCGCGACCGTGTGCAGCCACGGGGGGGCGATGGCCACCGGGAACATGTACCCGGAGAAGACGAAGAACAGCACCAGCCAGATGTCCATCACCTTCTGGCTGCTCTCCATGAAGAGCGCCATCGTCCCGATGCACACGTTGGCCAGGAAGGTGATGAGCCAGCCGCCCAGCAGCGCCACCCCCAGCAGCAGCCAGCCCCACCAGTGCTGGGGCACGGCCCCAGGCCCCACCAGCAGCACCGAGATGACCGCCACCGGCACCGCGACCATGACGCGCATGGGCACCGCGCCCAGGTTCTCGGCCGCGTAGGACCACAGCGGCGAGATGGGCCGCAGCAGGCGCATGGCCAGCGTGCCCTGGCGCACCTCGAAGTTGATCTGCCAGGCCGCCCATGCCCCGGTGAGCTGGCGCACCACGAACGTCCCCAGGAAGTAGCCGACGAAGCCCTGCGTGCCGTAGCCGCCCACCGGCGCGTCCCGAGCCACCGCCGTCCACAGCGCCATCATGATGAACGGCATGGTGGTGGACAGCACCCAGACGAGCAGTTCGGCCCGGTAGGCGAGCGCCTCGGAGAACCCCACGCGCAGCAGCGTGGGCAGCGCGCGGAGGGTGATGCGCAGGCTCACGAGCCCACCTCGCTGGCCGCGGCGGCCCTGCGGGCCTTGTTCTCGGAGAACAGCTCGCTCATCACCTCCTCGAGCGGCGCGTTCTCCACCGTCAGGTCCGTCACCGGCAGGCTCGCCAGCGCGCGGCTGATGGTGGCGCTCAGCGCCTCCGGAGGCACCTGGAGCACCGCCTCGGTGGCCTCGTGCGTCACCACCCGCCCCAGCGGAGTCAGCCGCGCGGCCTCCACCGGCTCCTTCAGCCGGAACGCCACGCGCTTCTCGGGCCGCACCCGCTGCACCAGCGCCTCCAGCCCTCCGTCGTACGTCAGCTGGCCCTTGTCGATGACGATGATGCGCGGGCACAGCGCCGCCACGTCGTCCATGTAGTGGCTGGTGAGGATGAGCGTGGCGCCGTACCGCTCGTTGTACGCCTTGATGAACGAGCGCATGGTGGCCTGCATCGACACGTCCAGGCCGATGGTGGGCTCGTCCAGGAACAAGAGCTTCGGCCGGTGGATGAGCGCCGCCGCCAGCTCGCACTTCATCCGCTCGCCCAGCGAGAGCTGCCGCGTCGGCTTCTGGATGAGCTCCTCCAGCTCCAGCAGCGCCACCAGCTCATCCAGCGTCTGCTTGAACTGCTCGCGGGGCACGTCGTAGATGGCGCGGTTGAGCTCGAACGTCTCCGCCGGAGGCAAGTCCCAGAGCAGCTGCTGCTTCTGCCCCATGACGAGCATGATCTTCTTCAGGAAGGCCGCCTCGCGGTGGCGCGGGACATGGCCGTCCACCGACACCTCGCCCTCGGAGGGGTGCAAGAGCCCGGAGAGCACCTTGAGCGTCGTCGTCTTCCCCGCGCCGTTGGGCCCCAGGAACCCCACCCGCTCGCCCGGACGGATCTCGAACGAAATGCCGTCCACCGCCTTCACGGTGGTGTAGTTGCGGTGGAAGAGCGAACGGAAGGCGGCCTGGAGGCCGGGCGGGCGCTTGTGGACTTTGTAGTGCTTGCGCAGCCCTCGAACGGAAATCATGTGGGACAGGGTTTAACGCGGTCGCCCCTCGGAGGCGACCCCTCGTTTGGAGCCAATGTCGATGGCCGACGCCTATAGCAAGGATCTCGAGCGGTGGATTCCGCGGCTCATCGCCGTCTGGAGACAGGCCCGCCGCAAGGGCGATGGGCCGGAGACACGCCTCACCCCCCAGGAAATCAAAGAGGTGGGCGCGGGGGTGAAGCAGCTGTCGCTCGGGCTCACCCGGGAGCGGCAGCTCGCCGGCGCCCGGTACATGGATGACCCGAAGCTGCTCGGGGCCTACCTGCTCTTCTACTGGCCGGTGTCCTATGCCCAGGCGCGTCAAGCGCTCGGGGAGCTGCCCCACCGTCCCCGCCAGGTGCTGGACCTGGGCAGTGGGCCGGGTCCGCTCGCCTTCGCCGCGCTGGACGCGGGGGCCGCCGAGGTGACGGCCGCGGACCGGAGCAAGCCAGCGCTGACGCTCGCCCGTGCGCTCGCAGCCGAGGCAGGCGAGGCGCTCGCCACCCGAGAGTGGGACCCCACTCGCAAGGCGGCGCCTCCCGAGGGCCAGTTTGATCTCATCACCCTGGGCCATGTCCTCAACGAGCTGTATGGGACGGGAGACGGCGCCATCGGCCCTCGGGCGGCGCTGCTGGAGCAGGTGCTGGCCCAGGTGAAGAAGGGCGGCAGCCTGCTGGTGCTGGAGCCGGCGCTCCGGGAAACCTCTCGCGCGCTGCTCAAGGTCCGGGACGTGCTGGTGGGCAAGGGCTACGGGGTGCGCGCCCCGTGCATGTTCCGAGGCAACTGCCCCGCGCTGCTGAAGGAGAGCGACTGGTGCCACGCGGAGCGCCCCTGGCCCATGCCGCGCGTGGTGGAGGAGCTGGCGCGGGCGGCGGGGCTCCACAAGGAGTCCCTGAAGATGAGCTACCTGATGTTGGCGCCCCAGGGTGAGGCCTGGCCGGAGCTGCCCCAGGGCCGGCTGTTCCGCATCGTCTCCGAGCCGCTCGAGGGCAAGGGCCGCCAGCGCTACATCGGCTGTGGCCCCGAGGGCCGCGTGGGGCTGGCGCTCCAGGAGAAGCACCGCACGGAGAAGAACGAGCGCTTCTTCAAGCTCCACCGCGGAGACGTCATCGCCGTCACCGAGACGGAGCCCAAGGGAGATGGGTTCGCGCTGGATGACCGCTCGGAGGTGAAGATGGTCGCCCACGCGGGCAAGGGCGTCCCTCCGCCCTCGGCCGAGCAGGGCCCCACCTGAGCCCTCAGCCCCCCTCGGGAGGAACGTCGAAGTCCTCGGGGCACGGCACACCCATCGAGGGAGCATTCTTGATGGGCTGCACGGGGCCGGTGAGCTCCAGGTAGCGGTGGATGAGGCACAGGCGGGCCTCCTCGAAGAGCGCCCCGTCATCCGGGACGAGCCACGCCACGGGCAGGACCCGGCGCGCCACCCTCTGCGCGTAGTCCGGATCTCCCGCGTCGCTCACGGCCTTGAGCCACTCGTAGTCCTGGAGCCCCAGGCGGATGAGCTTCAGGCGCAGGGACGGCACGGGGATCTGCGTGGTCCCTCCAATGGCCGCTGGCGTCCCCGGGTAGAAGAGCGTGCCGTCCCCGTTGCCGAAGTACAGGTATTGGTCCGTCCACGCCGTGTCGAGCCGCGCCACCGTCTGGTAGTAGAGCTCGCCAGTGGCGCCCTCCAGGAAGGACAACCACTGCATGGCGCGGGCCTTCGTGGCGGCACGGTCGATCATGTACGAGGGCCAGCCCTGTCCCGGCCGATTCTCCGGCACCGACACGCCGACGCACCCATGGCTCTCACAGCTCTGATACAGCCAGAGCTCCCGGTTCGGACGCGAGAGGAACTCCTCATAGCGCGGCCGCTGATCACCGCCGTAGGGAGGCGGCCGGTCGATGTGGTTGACCAGCACGGCGATGATGTCGATCACCTCCTCCAGCTGCTGGGACGAGAGCACGTCGATATTGGAGGCGAGCAGGGTCCGCAGCTCGGGTGCCGCCTGCCGCGTCCGGGCCGCCCGTTGCCGCACCTGATCGAAGGAGGCCCAGTACGGCGGCTCGTCCCCCACATAGTCGAAGGCGCGGGGCAACCAGCCCCTGGCGCGGCTCTCCTGCGCGAAGTTCGTGATGGCCTGGACGCTGAACGGGCCCATGAACTTCCAGGCAGTCACGTGCGCTCCGGGCAGGCGCAGGGTCGCGGTGCCATCGAGGAACGGTCCCCAGAGCATCTCGAAGGTCGTCCAGTTCTGCAGCTCCCAGTTGATGTGATCCGACAGGTTCGGAAAGCCTCCGGCCAGGGAGATGCGGTGCTCGAGCCCCAACCGGTGGAAGAGCGGGAGCAGCTGCGCCAGCGTGCGCTCGTCGCAATCCAGCCTTCCGGTATAGGCCTGGCAGACATATTGAGGCCCCAGGAAGAACGCCGTCTTCATCGAGGGAGTGCTCGGCATGAGCGCATCCACGACGGTGAGGTGGATCCTCAGGTCCACGGTCAAGCCGTCCTGCGTCGTCACGAGGATCACCCCCCGGTAGTCGCCCACGCTCGCGTCCTCCGGGACGTGCACGTCCACCCAGAGGGCCCGGGCCTCGCCCGGAGGGACGGCGAAGGGGAAGGCGCTGCGCTGCTCGCCGGTGAACTCATCGACATCCGGGATCAGCCCGTCTGGCCAGCGCCCCTTCGTCATCAGATCCACCCCGGAGGGCCGCTTGATGTCGAGGAGGGCCTCCCGATAGAGCGTGATGTCCTTGCTCAAGATGATGTCCGGGCCCTGGAGATCCGTCAGGCTCACCTTGGCGACCTTCCAGCCTGTCTGCCCTCCGTGGAAGGCCACCTGGAAGGAGACGAACTCGTTGCGCCCGGCGAAGAGGAACAGCTCGCGCTCGGAGCCCGGCGCGGTCTCGGGCCGGATCTTCACCATCGGACTCTCCGCCCAGACCGGAGGGCCGTTCCACGGCAGCAGCACATCCGGCTCCGGTGCAGCCCCCGCGGGAGAATCCTCCGAGGAAGGAGCCTCCGCGCTGGGAGAGCAGAAACAAGCCATGGCTGCCAGAGCCAGCAGCAGCCACTCTCTCCACGACGGCTGGCGCGAACGAGCCTTCATGAAGTCACGTTAGGAATGGATCGATACGCTTGCGCCTCGCCCTGCCGTCGCGGGGGTCAGGTTGACGCGAGACAGTCTCCCAGCATCTTGTCCACCGCGCCTCCCCTTGGGGATTCTCAGCCTCCTCCTGTCTCCCGGTGGGGCGCGTGAACCGGCTTCGACTCCGACGAGCCCTTCTGGCGCAGAAAGATGGAGAGGATGACGAGCACTCCCACGGAGAGGAACTCGCTCTGCCAGTTCTGGAAGGACTCGAACCAGAACTGGGAGCCCGTCACGTACTGCCAGAACGTCACCGCCTGCTGGCCGTGCTGGAGCTGCTCCTCGTTGTAGAGCTTCACTCCGCCCAGCGCGTGCATGGCGAACGAGAAGAAGAACAGGCCGAAGAGCGCCAGCGTGAGCGAGTTCGAATAGAGCTTGAGCGCCAGCCCCCCCCGGTGCACCGGGCCGGGCGAGTCCGGGCGGGCGTTCGCCCGAGGGTCCTTGTCCACCCCGTTCTCCTGCGAGAACTTCTTCGACTGGTCCGCGCCCTTCTGCTTGAAGAAGATGGAGAGGAGGACGAAGGCGCCCATCTGGAGAAACTCACTCTCCCAGTTCTCGAACGTCGCCTCGATGAACGCGCCCGACTCCAGGTACGCACCCAGGCCCTGGGGGGGTTGCCCGTGCTCGCGCCGGTCCTCGTTGCGCGAGTGCAACCCCGTCAGGATCTGCCCCACCCAGCACACCAGGAACAGGCTCAGCATCACGATGGACAGCCCGTTCTCGTGAAAGAACTTCCGGAGCCGCCCCTGCTGCTGTCGCTGGGAAGTCAATCGGGTCGCACTCATGACGGATGAGATGTTCACTCCCACGAGCAAGAACAGCGGGGTCCTCACCGTCCGGACGCAGGGCAGGCAGGCAGGCGCCAGCGCTTTGCTAGGGTGTGGAGCCTCCTCTCGTCATACGAACCGCTCATGCCCTCCACCGCGCTCCGCTCGCTCTATCCTCCCATCGAGCCCTTCAACACCGGCCGCCTCCGCGTGTCCGCCCTCCATGAGGTGTACTTCGAGGAGAGCGGCAACCCGAAGGGCAAGCCCGTGGTGTTCGTCCATGGCGGGCCGGGCAGTGGCACGGATGCCAGGCAGCGCCAGTTCTTCGATCCGGCCGCGTACCGCATCGTCCTGTTCGACCAGCGCGGCTGCGGCAAGAGCACGCCCCACGCCAGCGTGGAGGAGAACACCACCTGGCACCTCGTGGAGGACATGGAGACGCTGCGCCGCCACCTGGGCCTCGAGCGGTGGATGGTGTTTGGCGGCTCGTGGGGCAGCACGCTCGCGCTGGCCTACGCGCAGAAGCACCCGGAGCGCGTCACCGAGCTGGTGCTGCGAGGCATCTTCCTGCTGCGCCAGCAGGAGATCCGCTGGTTCTACCAGCACGGCGCGCACACCTTCTTCCCGGATGCGTGGGAGGACTTCCTGGCGCCCATCCCTCCCGAGGAGCACGGCGATCTGCTGCACGCGTACCACCGGCGGCTGATGGGCGAGGACGCGCGGGTGCGCCAGGAGGCGGCGCGGGCCTGGAGCATCTGGGAGGCACGCACCAGCTATCTGCTGCCCGACCCGGAGCTCATCTCGCACTACGGTGAGGACGAGTACTCGCTCGCCTTCGCGCGCATCGAGTGCCACTACTTCGTCCACCGCGCCTTCTTCCGCAGCGACACCCAGCTCCTGGAGGACGTGCCGCGCATCCGCCACATCCCCGCCGTCATCGTCCAGGGCCGCTACGACATCCCCTGCCCCATCGAGAGCGCCTGGGCGCTGCACAAGGCCTGGCCAGAGGCCGCGCTGAGGATCATCCCGGATGCAGGGCACTCGGCCTACGAGCCAGGCACCACCTCCGCGCTCGTGGAGGCCACCGACACGTTCCGCCGGTGATATGAGGAGCTCGCGATGAAGCAGGCCCAGCGCTCCAGATCCCGTGGACTCATCCTGGCGTTGAGCGCCAGCTTCGTGTTCCACGCGCTGCTGGCCCTGTTCCTGCTCCGCGCGCCGCCTCCACCTCCAGCGCCCGAGCACAGCGCCGTGCCGCTGGAGATCATCATCACCGAGACCACCCGCCCTCAGGCGCAGACACCGCCGCCGGAGGAGGTGCTCGGCTCGGATCCGACCCTGGTGAGCCTCTGGGAGCTGGAGCTGCTCCACGGGTACAACACCGAGTTCCGCGACACCTCCACGAACTTCTCGGAGGCGCTCGCCCTCGCCTCGAACGCCGCGAGCAGCGGCCCCTCGTGGTTCAAGCACCTGCGCTTCGCCGGCTCGCGCTAACAGCCTCGCCGAGAGTTTGCCACGCCCCTGCCGTAGCATGGGGGCGCCCTCACCCCGACGAGGCTCCCGATGGAGAGAGCACCCCCTTCCATGCTGCACCCCGCAATGCTGCCTCCGGGCACGGTGGTGGGCTCCTGGCGCGTGGTGGCCTGGGCCGGACGCGGTGGCTGCGGCGCCGTGTACCGCGCCGTGCCCAAGCACTCCGAGCTGGCGCCTCCTGTCGCGCTCAAGATGGCGCTGATACCGGGAGATCCGCGCTTCGCTCGCGAGGTGGAGCTGCTCTCCCGTATGCGCCATCCGAGCATTCCTCGCCTCTGGGACTCCGGGGAGTGGCACCACCCCAGCGGCGCCCTCTACCCCTTCTTGGTGATGGAGTGGGTGGACGGCGTGCCTCTGTATGAATGGGCCCGGATGACTCCGGCCACCTCCACGCAGGTGCCGCGCCTGCTGACCCAGCTCGCGCGGGCGCTCCAGGCCGTGCACGCTCGAGCCGCCGTCCACCGAGACGTTAAAGGTGACAACATCCTGGTGCGCCGCTCCGATGGCCGTGCCGTGCTCACCGACTTCGGCTCGGGCATCTACCCGGACACCGCCACGCTCACTCCCCCTGCCATGTACCCGGGCACTCCGGCCTACCGCTCCCCGGAGTCCTGGCTCTTCGAGCTTCAGTTCTCACGAGACGCTTCGGCCCGCTATGCCGCAGGGCCGGCGGATGATCTCTACGCGCTCGGCGTCACCGCCTGCCGCCTGATGACAGGCAAGTACCCCGAGCTCCCAGAACCTCGGAAGGATGAGCACGGACTCTGGCGGTTGGACTGCGTGCTCGCTCCCGCCGAGCTGCGGGACGTTGAACCGGGGCTGGGCGCATTGATTCTGCGCCTGCTCTCGGTACGCCCGCGGGAGCGCGGCACGGCGGCGCAGTTGGCTGAGGCGCTCGAACAGGCCCAAGCGCACGCTCGTGCGGAGAGCCCTCCACGAAGCATCGCGGAGGTAGCGCCTGCGGCACGGCCCTCCGAGCCGTCCTCTGTCTCCCCTGCGCCCAGCGCTCCTCTGCACTCTCCTCTCCGCGGGGCCTCCGCGGGACGGGCCAGTGCTGCCGCTCGCGCGAGACCCTGGCGGCCTTGGTTGGTGCCAACCGCCGCGAGCCTGATTCTGGCCACGTGGGTGTGGTGGCTGTCTCCCGGCAAGCCCGTGGCGCCATCCTCCCCTGAACAGCCACGCGTGACGGGAGCCGAGCAGCCGGATGCTGGCACTGCCGGGCTCGCGGAGGCCTTGGCATCCGCCTCCACGAATTCAGCTCCTGGGCTCCAGGCCCCGGAGGCGATGGCGGAGGACACACCTCCCGAACCCGAGGAAGAGCAAGCGCGGCCCGATGCGAAGGGGCGATGCCCTCACAAGCGGCAGGTGGCCCTCAATGGAGCTTGCTGGCTGGAGCTTTCACTCACTGGCCAGGAATGTGAGGACAGTGGAGGCCACATGTTCAAACGCACCTGCTACGTACCTGTCATCCCTGCTGGACGTAAACACACCCCCACCTCCAGCCCCTCACACAAGCGACACCCTGCGCCCCGGTAGGTTCCTGGGGATAGCCTCAGCGGTGCCGTGTGAAAACAGGTACTTGGAGAGCAATGAGGCGCTCCTAACCGGTTAGGAGCGGTGAGGTGGGGGGGCGCTCCTAACCGGTTAGGAGCGGTGAGGTGGGGGCGCTCCTAACCGGTCAGGACCGGTGGGGAGTTCCTGAAGGCCAAGGCTGTAACGGCCGCAGCAGGCCGGCGCGGTTCAGCAGCTCGTGGACGCGAGCAGCCAGCGCGACGTGCTCCGGGTTGGAGGCGGTGAACCTGTCGGGGGTGAGGATGACGAGGGTGCCCCGGTCCTCCACTGGCTCGATGCGCACGGGGGCTGGCAGTGGGGGCACCGCGCCTCGCAGGCGTGAGAAGTACATCACCCAGCCCACGAAGGTACCTGCGGGGATGACCTGCGGCGCCAACATCTCCAAGTGCTGGTACGAGGTCGCCACGCCCCACTCCGGGTCCCAGGCCAAGGCCATGGCGCGCAACACTTCGACCATCACGGGAGCGGTCAGTACCCGTTCTCCAATAGGCCCCTCATCGCAAGGCTTGAGCACACAACAGGAAGAAAGCCACTGGTTTGCGGAGCCGCAGCCTCCGTCCACACTGGACGCTTCCTCGATGGTGTCACCAGTCCATAGCCCGAAAGTGAAGCCATCACCGATCCGGTTCTCTTTCCTTCCGAACAGCTTCTGGAAGTTCGCCGCGTCCGTCGTGAACCGGAGTTTGCGTGCCTCTTCGAGTTCGAAGGAGTCTGCTGTCTCATACCAGCGAGTCCACGCCGGGTCGCAACGCCCCAAGAGGTGGAAGAAGCGCTCCGCACGACGTGCGCAAGCCTCAGCGGATTCGGGCCGGGAACTCCAGTAGGAGCCAGCGTAGTAGGTCTCGTAGGTCTCTATCATCGAGCTACTCCTCCTCATCGGGAAGGAGGAACATGAACAACCTCGATCCTGAGATTGTTGAATGCGAACATCTTCTTGAGTGCCCCAGCGAGCTTCTCTTCGGCAACGATCCACCGAATGGGCCTTCCCTGGGCGACTCCGAGCTGGCGCTTTGCCTGATCCAGCAGCTTGAGGCGACCTTTGAAGTTCGGCAGAAAGTCCAACTTCCGGGTGACCCACTGCTCGTAGCCGGGGCCCTTGACCTCGAGCAGAACCCCCTGGTCAAAGCCATCGAAGTCCACCTCCTCGTCACCTTGTTTCACGCGGTAGGCGTAGCCCTTGGGTGCTCCAGTCACTTGGGCTTGATAGTTCCGAGAGTTCTCGGACATGTACTCATCTGCCTCGACCCATTCACCCGGGCCACCGGAGCTGGGCGGAGCAACCTTCGCGTCAGCCTCGCCGCCGGAGTTGCCGCGCGCAGTCATGGCCACGGCCCCCGGAGCCAACGCCACGGTGACGCCCTCGGCATCCATCGCCACCGACTCCACCTGGGACAGGGCCGACGCCGAATAGCGGAGGTTCAGTTGCACCTCGGCCACCACGCTCGCCTGTCCTGCACCCGGCAGTGTCGGCATCTCCGCTGCCATGCCCGCCGCGGTGTTACCCACCGCCAGCGTCGCCAGCATCACCAGCGCCTTGGTCCCCTTGTCCCCCATTACCTGGGCGAACTTCAGCCCCTCGGTCCGGATCTCTTCGAACGTGGTGGCTCGATCCACCTGCTCTACCAGCTCGCGCCACCCATCGATGAGCTTCCACACCAGGTCCCAGCCCAGGTAGGCCACCAAGCCCACTGTCATCAGCGCCGCCACACCCTTGCTGATGGGCTCGGGCAACAGCCACAGCATGAGGTACACGGTGATCGCGCTGGTGAGGGTGGCAGCCACGGCCTCGGGGTTCACCATGCGCCCGAAGGCTTGCTTCATCTCTCCGAGCACCGCGCCCTGGGCGATGGCCATGGCCAGGGCGTACTTGCCGTCGCCGTCCAGCACGGGGCTGTCCACCAACAGGTGCAGGCAATCCCGTGCGGGCGGTCCCCAGGCCCGGCCACACCAAAGGAGATACAGGCGGTTCAACTCCGCCTCGGCGGGCGAGAGTTCCCACTTCAACTCGCCCTGCGCTCCGAGCGGCACCACCCTCCGGCTCTTGCGCTCATAGTGATACCAGCCACTGCGCTCGGGCACTCCGAAGAGCCGCCGAGCCAACTCCAAGGACCGCTCGGGAGTGGGCACGCTGCGCGCGTGCTTCGGGATGGCCTGCTGGAACTCTTCGTCGCCCACCTGGATGGGCTCTACCTCGGCACGCGCGACGTGGACGCGAGGCTCCCCTTGGCCCGTGTCCAGCCGAACCCGCTGCCTGCTCCCGCTACAACCCACCAACAACGCGAACAGCACCACCAACGCCCAACGTGGCATCTAGAGCCTCCTGGCCATGCCACCCGCTCGCCGGGAGCATCATCCGGGATTACAGGTGGGCCAGCGCACGCCCGTCAATGACGGGGTGGCATCCATAGTCCTTGGGTGCGGAGACCGTACAGCCCCAGAGCAGGATCCGAGTCGAGTTGTACAACGAGAAGACGGCGGTCGACTTCATGGGCGTTCCGCTGGCCGAAGTGAATGCTCGGTGTGGGATGCGCACACCATGAATGGTAGGTTGGGCGTGTGACCGCACTCAACTGGCTCCACCTCACCGACTGGCACATAGGGCAGAAAGACGATGGGCTCTGGCCCAACGTGAAGGATCTCCTCCTAAAAGATCTGCGCAAGCTGGCGCGGGCACAGAAGGAGATTCACGGCGAACCGTGGGACGTCGTGCTCTTCACCGGGGACTTGGCGTTCAGCGGCAAGGAGTCTCAGTACCAGCAAGCCTCAGTGGAGTTGGAGAACATCTGGAAGGTCTTCCGAGAAGAATGGCCTGATGCCAATGCGCCCATACTCCTCTCCGTGCCTGGTAACCATGACCTTGACCGCAGCAAGGCAGAGGAAACAGTTGGCGCCATGCGGGACTCGGACGACCTGCGAAGGGCTCTCTTTGAGGGCAAGCAGCAACGGGTGGCCGACGTGGAAGGACCGTTCACAGAGTACACGAAGTGGTGGGAGCGATGCCCCCTGCGCCCCCAGAGTGGCTTGCAAAAGGGACTCTTGCCAGGAGAGTTTTCCTACGTCCTGGAGAAGGAAGGGCTCCGCTTTGGCTTCGTGGGACTCAACACCGCCTTCTTGGACGTGGATGACAAGTCTGAGAAGCGACTGTGGCTAGATGTCAAGCAACTCCACAAGGCGTGCGGCGGCTCAGCCCCGGACTTCTTGAATGAGAGTACTCTCGCCTTCCTGCTCACCCATCATCCACCGGATTGGTTGAGCTCCGAAGCTCTCAGCCATTACCAAGGGGACATGGCAGTAGGAGAGCGCTTTGTCGCACACATCTGCGGCCATCTCCACGAGGCCTTCGCACAAGAGCATAGGCGGGGTTTTGGCAAGGAGCAGCGCCTCCTGCAAGGGGTCTCGCTATTCGGTCTGGAGAAACTACCAGGCAAGGATGTTAGTCGGAAGCATGGCTACACCGCCGGGAGAATGTCCGTTGACAACAACGGACAGTCGTATCTCACGCTCTGGCCACGCTTGGCAGTCAAACTGCAGGACAATAGCTGGCGGCTGACGGCAGACTACACGTACGAGTTGGAGAATGACCTTTCGCACACTCCTCCTAGGCTATTGGATCGTCGCATTCAGAGGCACACGAGTGTGGAGAAAGCCATCGAAACAAGCCCGGGGACTCCCGAGACGAAACTGCGGACTTGGCGTGCAGCAGTTGAGGACGCAGTCATCTGGAATGCCGCGAATGCCCAAGCGGAGTCCCTGAAACCCTTACGTCAACTTGCAGGAGAGATGGCGCAGGTCTGCTGGAACGCGTGGGCCGAGGCCGAAGCGGCCATCCCCGAGGACCCGTGGCGAGACGAACAGTACCCACTACGGGTCCTTGCACAGCTTGAGCGTTTTATAGGCAATCAGAACGGCTCTTTGAGCCCCAGCGAGGCACTCATCCTAGTCACCGCCCCCTTTGTGCGGGAGGGAGTACGTGCCTGTGGCGTGTGCTGGATGAAGCAGGTTGCCCCCGAGGATCTCTCCTACACAAGCGCTGCGACCGAGCCCCGCAACACCTTGGAGCAGGTCCACTTGGCTCGCCCTGACTTGGCCCGGCGTGCAGAAAGGATCGAGAGTTCCGATCGGCGGAGTCTCGTCCTCTGGATGATGCACCGCGCGCTCGACCGGCTGGGCGCTCTCTGGAAGCCTCCGCCGTGGCCCACCGGGTTGCAGCAGTTGGAGAACACCCTCGTCGGCCTCACCAAAAAACACGGAGCCACTTGGCTAACCTGGAGCCGACTGACGACCCTGGCGCGATGTATCGGTGCCGGAGTGGATCTGCTAGAGGCAGAAGGAGGACCAGTTACTGCGGCACCGGAAGAATTGCTAGAGCGTGGTGGCCGGATACGAAGCGCAGCCTTGGCATACCTGTTTTGCGCGGCAGGATGGAGTGCACTCGATCCATGCCTTGCCAGCGAGGTGGCCATCGACCATGTGGGCATCGAGCCCGGTTTCCGCGCCCAGGAGCTTCGAGAAGCATTTCGCAAGGCACGCTGGGAGCGGCATGGACAAGAAGACATTCTCTCGCTGCTGTGCCGCCAGCCTGTGGTCGATTTTGTGGTGAAGGAGTTGGTATCCCAAGCAGATGAGGTGCTCGCTCATGTGCGCCATAAGGTGGCGCGCAGCACAGGAGAGCCCCTGGCACCATTGCGTCATCTTCCTGCTCGCCTCTCAGCCACAGATGTGAAACCGGCTTCCGACCCAAGTGGCATCCCATTCTACCGCCCCCGCCATGTCCGCTTTAGGCTGGATCATGATCGAATCCGAGAGTTGTTGATGGGAGAGCAACTCTACCGGAATCCAAACCTAAGCCAGGGAAGGTAATTCCGTTCAGGGGGTAGCATGACTGCCTCCCTCTGAGGTGGGTAGCAAGAGCAGCGACAACGCTGCAACTTCGACCGCATCGAACTGACTCCATCCGAGAGGCGTGAGCTCCAACGAGCAGTGCGCGATGGCCGCCGGGGCGAGGCCCTGCGCGCTACTATCGTGCTGTGGAGTGCCCAAGGGGAGAGCGCCAACAGCATCGCCCGTGCCCTGGGAGTGACGGCCAGGACG
>NZ_JBJMQP010000189.1:0-41816 GCF_045802625.1 Hyalangium sp.
ATCCTTCAGGAGCAGACGGATCTGTCCAGCCGCCGAAAGGAGATCGAGCGCTACAACCTCTACCGTCCTCCTCCAGTGGCCGAGTGGCGCCCGGCCCACGAGGTTCAAACGAACGTCGAGGACCTCGCCTCGAAGATCGAGTTCTACGAGGTGCAGGCCGAATCTCTTGTCGCCTTGCTGTACCTGAAGGAGCCTTCCTTCGTGAGCTACGAGGCGCACTCCCTGATCGCGGTAGACCACTACGTCGGGCACGAGCGCTGGGCCGAGCTCCATCGGTACATGCCCCCGGCGCAGCGGGACCGTCTGGTCCCCATGCTGGGAGGCTACCTGGGAGAGCTGCTCGTCACACAACTGGGGGGACGCTGGGTGCCACGACGCTCGCTGCTGGAGACCGCCGTGGTGGTGGACCAGAGGGCCTGGCTCCCCTTCCTTCGCGCCCACCACCTGCTGCAAGTCCCCAGCAACACGCTGGGCAAGTCCCTGGACTTCACCCTCTCCCAGTTCTTCCGCGAGGCCGCTCGCCACGCCCGCCAGTGAGAGGCTGAAGGGCGAGTCGGCGTCCTCCAAGGGGATCCGCCCTCGCAGATCCGCCAGCCGCGAGCCAGGCCGCCAGCCCGGCTTTTGTGACGTTCCTGCAACGGCTGTGAACGCAGGGGCTTGCGGGGTTATGATACGGACAGTCCGCGCGGGAGTGCGGACTGTCTCACATTCCGTCATCCGGAACTCTTGAATTCCAGCTTTCGCATCCTAGGCTGACGCGTGTCACGGAGGACTACCGCCGTGACTTATTTTTTGAGGTTTCAATGCCTGCGACTGCGAACAAGCGAAACAACATCAGGGTTTTGGGTAACGGCAGCCAGGCCATGATCTTCGCCCATGGGTATGGGTGCGATCAGAACATGTGGCGGTTCATCACTCCCGCCTTCGAGAAGGATTATCGCATTGTCCTCTTCGATCATGTCGGAGCCGGGCAATCCGATATCTCCGCCTACAACCGCAACAAATACAGCTCATTGAGCGGCTATGCCAACGATGTGCTGGAGATCTGCCGTGAGCTGTCCTTGACGAACGCCATCCTGGTAGGCCATTCGGTGAGCGCGATGATTGCCGTGCTGGCCGCCATCGCCGAGCCGGAGCGCTTCGAGAAGCTGGTCTTGATCGGGCCCTCTCCCTGCTACGTGAATGAGGGCGACTATGTGGGAGGCTTCAACCGGGGAGACATCGACGGCTTGCTGGACTCTCTCGAGAGCAATTACCTGGGCTGGTCCAGCACCATGGCGCCCGTGATCATGGGCAACCCGGAGCGCCCCGAGCTGGGCCAGGAGCTCACCAACAGCTTCTGCCGGACCGATCCCGAGATCGCCAAACACTTCGCTCGCGTCACCTTCCTCTCGGACAATCGAGCGGACCTGCCCAAGCTGAAGACCCCGTCGCTGCTGCTGCAGTGCTCTCAGGATCTCATCGCCCCGGACATCGTGGGCGAGTACCTGCACCAGCACCTGGCGGGCAGCACGCTGCGGAAGCTGGAGGCCACCGGGCACTGCCCTCATCTCAGCGCCCCCGAAGAGACCATCGCCGCGATGAAGGCGTTCCTGTGCTAGCCGAAGGCCGCGCCTTGAGAACCCCCGCCACCCCGCCCCCGGTCCCGCCCCCGGCGCTGCTGGAAGAGAGCGTCGAGGATCTCTATGAGAATGCGCCCTGCGGCTACATCTCCACGCTCCCCGACGGCACCATCGTCAAGGTCAACCGCACGCTGCTGGCCTGGACGGAGTACCCCCGCGAGGAGCTGCTGGCGGGCAGGCGGTTCCAGGATCTGCTGTCCATGGGCGGGAAGATCTTCCACGAGACGCACTACGCCCCGCTGCTGCGCATGCAGGGGTTCATCAACGAGATCAACTTCGAGCTGGTGGGCAAGAACGGCCGGACGCTGCCGGTGCTCGTGAACACCGCCCAGAAGAAGGATGCGTCCGGCAAGCTGCTCTTCTACCGGACGACGATCTTCAACATCGCCGACCGCAAGAACTACGAGCGGGAGCTGCTGCTGGCGCGCCAGAAGGCAGAGCAGGCCGCGAAGGCCAAGGCGGACTTCCTGTCGATGATGAGCCACGAGATCCGCACGCCGATAAACGCCATCATCGGCCTGTCCCATCTGCTGCGGCAGACGCGGCTGTCGCCTCAGCAGGAGAAGTACGCTGGCATCCTCCACTCCTCCTCCGAGAACCTGCTGGGCCTGCTCAACGACATCCTGGACTTCAGCAAGATCGAAGCGGGCAAGGTGTCGCTGGAAGAGCGGAACTTCAACCTCTCGCAGATGGTCCACGGCATCTTCCACAGCCTCCATGTGAAGGCCGAGGAGAAGAACCTGGCCCTGCGGGTGGAGCTGGACGAGCGGGTCCCGGACTGGCTCGTGGGCGATCCGGTGAAGATCGGCCAGGTGCTCACCAACCTGGTGAGCAATGCCATCAAGTTCACCGAGCAAGGCTCCGTCACGGTGGCGGTGCGGGTCCGGGAGCAGCACGCGGACACGTTCGCGCTGGAGCTCCAGGTCAAGGACACCGGCATCGGGATTGCCCCGGACCGGCTGTCCAAGGTCTTCGAGGAGTTCACCCAGGCCAGCTATGACATCAACCTGAAGTACGGCGGCACCGGCCTGGGCCTCACCATCTGCCAGCGGCTGCTAGAGCTGTATGGCAGCAAGCTCACCGTGCAGAGCGTGCTCGGAGAGGGCACCACGTTCTCGTTCGGCCTGCGGTTGAGGCTCGGGCAGGAAGAAGCGCCCGCCGGCCTCTCGAAGGACCGGGCGGACACACGCAGCCTCAAGGGCGTGAAGATCCTGGTGGCGGAAGATCAGCCCATCAATGTCTTCGTGCTCTCGCAGTTCTTGAACAAGTGGGGCGTCGACTTCGAGGTGGTGGAGAACGGGCGGCAGGCGATCGAGAAGATCCAACAGAAGCCGTACGATCTGGTGCTGATGGATCTGCAGATGCCGGTGATGGACGGCCACACGGCCACCCGCACGCTCCGGAGCCTGCCCGATGAGCGGTACCGGCACCTACCCATCCTCGCCCTGACGGCCTCGGCCCGGCTGGGCCTGGAGGAGCGGGCCGACTTCGCGGACTTCACGGACTTCGTGAGCAAGCCGTTCCGCCCGGAGGATCTCTTCGCGAAGCTCGTCCAGCACAGCGGCCGCTCCCAGGCCCCCGCCTCGGCGCTCCCCGCCATGGAGGCGCCAGAGCCGGGCCCCGCGGCGAAGCGGCCCCCCGAGCCTCCGCGCGTCAGCCTCGAGAAGTTCCGGGAGATCGCCGAGGGCGATGCGCACGCCCTGCTGGAGCTGAGCACTTTGGCCATCCACAACGCCGAGCGCAGCAAGCTCGACTTCCAGCAGGCGATCGAGAACGAGGACTCGGAGGAGTTCGAGTTCCATGCCCACCGGATGAAGATGACCCTGGAGCTGCTCCAGACGCACGCGCTGTGGGGCGCGCTCCAGCGGGCCCGGGAGTACCTCGCGGAAGCAGGAACGGACCCGGCCAGGGTCCGGGCCCTCACCCACGACATCCACCAGGAGCTGGATGCCCTGATCCTCGTGCTAAAGGATGAGGTGCGGCGGGTGGCCGCGAGCCTGTCCGTGCTGGAGCAGGTGTAGCGCGCCGGCTCAGGCCGCCGGGAGGTGGCGGACCTGCAGCTCCTCGCTCACCGCCAGCGTGGTGCCGTGCGCCAGCTCCACCCAGCCCTGGGGGCGCTTCACGTGGCTGGCCACCACCACCGCCCGCTGCCGCCGGTGCTCCGCTACCGCGGGCTGCGACTCCGGCGTCCTCGGGGTGATGCCGTGCACCTCGCAGGTGTCCGAGCCCTCCAGCCGCGTGTAGTAGAGCGGCGCCTCGCCCCAGCGCGTGGCCACGAGGATCCGTCCGTTCGTCGCCACGAAGTTCAGCGTCGAGGTGCGCACCGCCCCCGCCTTCGCCGCCGCGCGCTCCAGCTCCCGCGCCGTGTCCGCCAGCAGCGCCCCCGCCACCTCCGCCTCCAGCCGCAGATCCTCCATGCGGCCCTTGTCCCTCAGGTGCTTCAGGAAGTACGCGAACGCCACCTCGCTGTCCGTGGCCCCCTTCACCTGCCACTGGAGAAACTCCGGCAACGGCTCCAGCAGCGAGGCCCGCAGCCGCTCGAAGCCGTTCAAGGCCCCTTGGTGGGCGAACAGCCAGCTGCGCGCCCGGAAGGGCTGCGTGTTCTCCTCCAGGGACAGCCCCACCGGCAGCTTCCCCTCATGGAACACCAGCGCCCCGGACTCGTGGGGCGGCGCCAGCGAGTCCAACGTCAACCCCGCATCACTCGCGAGCCGCCGTAAGAGCACCTCCCCGTCCGCATACGTCCCCACCCCCACCGCGTTGGCTCTCGGCTCCGCCTGCGGGGCCACCTGGCCCTCCAGCCGCCGCAGCTGGCAGCGCAGCAGGTTCGGATCGGATGTGAGCACCGCCAGGACTGCCGCCATGGAACCGCACCCCCTGATGAAGCCTGTCGCCTAGGAGATAGATAATGATGGCTCCCCCCCGCCCTCAACCCACGCTCCCCAGGCCCCTCTCCTCCCGCTAAGCCCTTGAAATGGCTCGGATTTGGCCAGAGGGAACGTTTGACAGGCCCGCTTTGGGGTGCCTAACATCCCACCGCTTTACGCGAATTCGAGAGTGCCTGCGCTCGTGCAGGACTTCAGCGGAGACGGAATGTCGGACGAGATTGCGATCGGCATCGACCTGGGCACGTCCTATTCGTGCGTGTCGGTGGTCCAGGACGGACAGCCGGTGGTCGTTCCCAACGAGTGGGGCGAGATGACCCATGCCTCGTGCGTCTCGTTCCTGGAGGATGGCTCGGTGCTGGTGGGCAACGCGGCGAAGAAGAACATCATCGCCGCGCCCGAGGCCACGGTGTACTCGGCCAAGCGGCTCATCGGCCGGTACTTCTTCTCCGACGAGGTGAAGAAGGCCCAGGCGGTGATGCCGTACCGCATCGTCGAGGGCGAGAACAACTCGGTGCGGATTGAAGCGCGCGGCACCACGTATTCGCTGCCGGAGATCTCCGCGCTGGTGCTCAAGGAGATGAAGGCGGTGGCCGAGACGTACCTGGGCCGCGAGGTGAGCAAGGCCGTCATCACCGTGCCGGCCTACTTCAACGACAACCAGCGCCAGGCCACCAAGGACGCGGGCCGCATCGCCGGGCTGGAGGTGCTGCGCATCCTCAACGAGCCCACCGCGGCGGCGCTCGCCTACGGCTTCGGCCGGGACGTCAACCAGCGCATCGTCGTCTACGACTTGGGCGGTGGCACGTTCGACGTGTCGATTCTGGAGATCGGCAAGGACGTGTTCGAGGTGCTCTCCACCGCGGGCGACACGTACCTGGGCGGCGATGACTTCGACGACCGGATCATGACGTGGCTGGCGGAGGACTTCCTGGCCAAGACGCGGCTGGACTTGAGGCAGAACAAGTACTGCCTGCAGATGCTCAAGGACGCGGCGGAGCAGGCGAAGATCGACGTGGGCCAGCACGGCACGGCGGACATCCTCTGCGCGGGCATCTGCCAGGACGCCAACGGCAACGTGCTGGACCTGCGCCAGCAGCTCAACCAGGACCAGTTCAACCGGATGGTGATGGATCTGGTGCAGCGCACTTTCAAGGTGTGCGACGAGGCGCTGCAGAGCGCGCGGCTGACGGCCTCGGACATCGACGCGGTGATCCTGGTGGGTGGCCCCACGCGGCTGCCCATCATCCGCAACTCGGTGAAGCACTACTTCCAGAAGGAGCCCATGGAGGGCATCAACCCGGATCAGGTGGTGGCCATGGGCGCCTCGCTGCAGGCGCACGCGCTGCTGGAGGCCGGGGGCGAGACGTTCCTGGTGGATGTGACTCCGCTCACGCTGCGCATTGGCACGGTGGGCGGGTACACCGAGAAGATCATCGACAAGAACACGCCGGTGCCCATTGATCGCTCGAAGACGTTCACCACCAGCCGCGACGGGCAGGAGAAGGTGAAGATCCGCGTGTACCAGGGCGAGTCCAACCGGGCCGACGAGTGCGAGATGCTGGGCGAGTTCGAGTTCTCGGGCTTCCGCATCGGCTACCGCGGCGAGGTGAAGATCGAGGTGACGTTCGAGATCGACACCAACGGCCTGGTGAACGTGTCCGCGTGTGACACGGAGACGGGCCAGCGGACCACCACCACGCTCACCCTGTCCTCGGGCATGACCGAGGCCGACATCCAGCGGTCCATGGAAGCCACCCGCCAGATTCAGCTCGCTGGCCACAACACAGACCTCCCCTCGGTGGCCTGACGAGGCCTGGCAGGAACCGCCCCGATGTCCCAGCCCCCCGACTCCAACGCTGGCAAGCCCCCCGGCCCCCCCGCAGGCCCTGCTCCCGCGCGCCCGGCGGCCCCGGCCGCGCCTCGGGCTCCTGCTCCCGGCACGCCGCCCACGGCGCCGGCCGCCGCCCCGCCGCGCACGATGTCCTCGGGCGCTGTACCGGCGACGGCTCCGGGAGCCCCCGCACGCCCCGGCGGGCCTGTTCCCGTGGCCCAATCCCTCCCCTCGGTGGGCGCTCCGCAGCGGACCGTGTCCTCGGGAGCCATTCCCGCCACGCAGCCCGGGCCGGCCCAGGCCGCGCCTCGCCCTGCCGCTCCGGGCGCTCCGCCCGCGCAGGGGGCTCGTCCGCCGCCTCCTCCTGGGGCCGTGAACCCCGCCACGCTTCCTGTCGGCAGCCGGCCCACCGTGCAGGGCATGCCTCCGGTGAGTCCTTCCGAGCGCCCCGCCGTTCCGGGCATGCCGCCACCTCCGCCCGCGGCGTACCCGGCCGGCGCTGCTCCCACGGTGGGCTCGCCCGGCGTCGCTGGCCCCTCGGCAGGCTCGCCGGGGGTCGCGGCCCCGAGGCCTCCTCCCGCCGTGGCCCACCGCCCCACGGTCCAGGGCATCACTCCCATCTCGGTCAACCCCCAGCCTGGCCCGGGCGTCTCGCTGAACGAGCCCACGCCGTACTCGCCCGCGGCCCCGGCCTACCGGCCCACCGTGCCGGGCATCGTTCCGATCTCCGTCTCTCGCGGCACTCCGGCGCCGATCTCTCTCTCGCCCGCGCCCGGGGCTCCGGGCCCGGTGACGCGCCCGCCCACCGCGGGACAGCCGCCCGCGCCGCCTGGGGCCGCCGCCTCGCCGCGGCCGCCTCCGGTGATCATGCCGGGACAGCCGCCTCCGCCACCCCCGGGGGCCATGCCGCCTCAGGTCAAGCCTGGCGCCAAGGCCACCACGTCACTCCCGGCGCTGGCCACGGGGCCCGCGCCTCGCGCTCCCGCGGCTCCGCGCCCCGCCGGGCCGGGTGTGCCTGTCGTGCAACCTGTCGCCCCGGGCCAGCGGCCTCCTTCGCGCTCGGGCATTCCCACCGTTCAGCCGGCACAGCCCGCGGCTCCGGGCCAGCGGCCTCCGTCCCGCTCGGGGATTCCCACCGTCCAGCCAGCGCAGCCCGTCGCCGCCGGTCAGCGGCCCCCGTCCCGCTCGGGCATTCCCACCGTCCAGCCCGCGGGAGGCCACCGTCCCGTGCCGGGGGTGGCCCCGGCCGTCCCGCCGGGTGGGCCTCGGCAGCCCATGATGGGCAGCGCGCCGCTCGTGCCTCCCGTGGCTCCCGCTGCTCCCAGCGTCGCGCCCGTCGTCCCGCCTCCGGCCGCCGCGCGCGCTGCCGGGCCTGCCACGCCGCCTCCGCCGCCCCCGGCCGCCGCGGGCAAGGGCACGCTGGACGCGAACCAGATCGCCGATCTGGAGGCGCGCTGCGCGAAGCTCGATCAGCTCGACTACTTCGAGGTGCTGCAGCTTCCTCGCGAGGCCACTCCCGCGGACATCAAGAAGGCCTTCTACCGCGAGAGCCGCACCTACCACCCGGATCGCTTCTACCAGCTGGACTCCAAGGCGCTGAAGGATCAGGTGAACGAGCTCTACAAGCGCGTCACCGAGGCCTACTACGTCCTGCGCGACGACTCGAAGCGCCGCAAGTACCTGGCGGACATCACCGGCCCGGAGCGCGCCCAGAAGCTGCGCTTCACCGAGGCCTCCGAGGCCGAGTCCAAGGCCGCGGTGAAGAAGGAGCACGAGGAGCAGATCGGCACCCACCCCAAGGGCCGCCAGTTCTACCAGCTCGGCGCGGCCGATCTGGAGGCGGGCCGATGGTCCTCCGCTGAACGCAACCTGAAGATGGCGCTCACATATGAGCCCGCCAACGCTCGATACAAGGAGAAGCTCCTCGAGGCGCAGAAGAAGCTCAACGAGGAGTCCAAGTCCAAGGGCGAGGCCTTCAAGATCAAGTAAGGCGCCGCCAGCGGCAGGAGCGGGTCCGCGATGAACATCGATCTGTTGATCCTCTTCCTGGTGGTGTTCTTCGCGCTCGTCGGCGCCTATACCGGGGCCGCGAAGCAGCTCGCCCACATGGTGGGGATGGCGCTGGCCTACTACGTGTCCCGGAAGCTGGGCAGCGTGGTGGGCGCCAGGCTGGCGGCCTCGCTCGGCACCTCCGAGCTCGTGGGAGTGCTGGTCGGTTCGATCCTGCTCTTCATCGTCGTGCTGGTGGTGGTGCGCTACGCCCTGGGCGCCCTGCTCCAGCGGGTGATGACAGGCAAGGATCCGAACAACCGCGGGCCGGACCGCGCCATTGGCTTCGTGCTGGGCGGGGCGAAGGTGGCCTTCATCGCGTACGTGCTGCTCAGCGCGCTCACCTTCGTGGAGCAGCACGTGGAGGTGGCGGGCAAGAAGGTGGGCTTCTCCCCCGAGAACTCGCGCTCGTTCGCCTTCGCTCGGAACCACAACCTCTTCGAGCTGACGCAGTTCGCCCCCGTGAAGGACTTCGTCCGGGTGGCGCAGGCCAGCACCCACCCGGAGCAGGCCGCGAAGCTCGCGAATGATCCGGCCTACAAGTCGCTGCGGCAGGATCCGCGCTTCCAGCGCGCGCTCAAGGACGACGCCCTGCGCCACTCGCTCGAGCAGGGAGACACCCGGGCGCTGCTGCGCAGCAACCTGATCCTCCAGCTCATCCAGGATCCCGAGTTCGCCGCCCGGCTGGGCGCCGCCTCCCACGCCGCGGATCGTTGAGCGTCGTGCCCGTCCGAAGCGCCTGACACGGGTGCGTCACAACACGCGGGCGGCGCGGGCCTCCTCCAGCGTGTACTCCTTATGGCCCGTGGCGAAGGGGCCTGTCTTCTGGATGAGCCACGCGCGGGTGCCTGGAGGCATGTAGAAGTCCTCCTCGAAGGGGGACAACCCCAGGTGGCGCAGGTAGTCCGTGCCCGTGACGGGGAGCTCATCCACGGTGATGGCACGGGGCGTCATCAGCCCTCTCTGCCACGTGGCGTAGGCTTGCGCCGCCTGCTCCGCTGCCAGCTCCAGAAAGCCCATCGTCGAGGTGACAGGCGCCCAGCGGTCCTCCAGCAGTAGTCCCTGCATCTCTTGCGTCATTCCGGCTCGTCTCCTCCCTCAAGGGATGATGATCAGGATGACCTCGCCGTCCGGGGCTCAGGCACTGTCTCCGCGCTCTGAGGTTGCCCCGATTACTGAACCGGGGCAACCTCACCTGCCCGCACAGCCCGTGGGTTCCTAGCGCGAATACCACCCGGCATATCCTCCTCTGCCGGGTGGCGGCCCCCTAACCTGCTCCCCTGTTCACACCAAGGGGCGCCCCATGCTCTGGCGAATTCTCTGGAAGGCCGAAGCACTGTTCCTCGCCGTGTTGGTGGGGTGCTCTACCGCCCAGCCAGTGATCCGGGTGGACTCAGGAGCAGAGGGCGAAACGCTGATCTCCATCCCCCGCGCCGCCACGGCGGAGCCCGTGGAAGTGACACCAGAGCAAGTCACCGAGGCGATCCGGAGAATGGCGCGCGAGGTGCGCTTGACGGGCTCACCCCGGCAGACAGTGGAACGACTGTTTCAACTGGACGCGCTCTATGGGGATTACCTCTACCTGCTGCGAGAGCGAAAGCTCGTCCCTCTGGAGCCGGGCGTGCCCCTGGAAGGAGCGTTGACGGAGGGGGAACAACAGCTCGTCAGCCGTTACAAGGCATGGTGTCGCAGTGCCCAAGGAGTGGAGGGTGATTGCCTGGGGGCGCTCGTGGGGGGCAAGTACCTGGACATGCAAGGCCGGTACATGCTGGCCATGGCCTTGAGCAAGAGCCCCGTGCTGGAGGAGTTCCAGAAGGCGCTCGGTGACATGGTGAGCATGCAGGCCGTCCTGCAAGCAGCCATCGGCACTGTCGTCACGCTGCTCGTCTTGCTCGCGATGCCCGAGCCCGTGACCAAGTTTGTGGCCGCGTGGGCAACTGCGGCGCTCGTGCTGTGGGTCGGCGCCTTCACGCTCTACAACCTCGTGAAAGGCTGGTTTGAGTTGATGGAAGAGATGAAGGTCGCCACCACCTTCGAGGAGATTCGCGAAGCGGGCGAGAAGTTCGGCCGGCTGTTCTCACGGGAAGCGGCGCAAGCCTTTGCCATGATCGTCATGGCGCTGCTCACGCACAGCGCGAAGGGGTTCGCGGAACAGGTGGCGACGCTGCCCGGCTCGGCTCAAGTGTCGCTCCATGCGGCGGATCAGGAAGGAGTCCTGCTGTCCGAGGTGGGCGCGGTGGAATCGGTGGCCGTGACGGATGACGGCTTCCGCATGGCGCTGGCCCCAGGCGCGGTGGCGATGGCGGCGAGCGGTGGGCGCAGCACTCGCAAGCAGAATCACCACATCGGAACCATCGCGAATGAAATTTCGACCTTGCGTGGTGGCCCGTGGACCCCTCGCCTCAAGAAGCTTTTCGCCAGGGCGGGGATGCGGCTGAGGGACGAGGAAAACATCGTGCCCATCCAGGGGCACAAGGGGCCGCACCCGCAGCGCTACCATGAGATCGTCTACAGGCGCCTCCGGGTAGCGCTGGGAGACTGCGCCAGCATCGCTGCATGTCGGACGGAGTTGATCCGCGAACTCCGAAGCCTCGCGGCAGAGATCTCCACACCGGACACGGAACTAAACCGGCTCGTCACCGAAGGGGAATGACGCTAGAACTTTTCCGATGACCCAACGCTTCTTCGACCTGTCCGACGATGTTTATGTCCCCCATCGCTGGCACTTGGATACGCCCGTCAACAGCAAGGGACAGCCTGTGCATGACTGGGACTTCACGCGAGGAAGGTCCGTTGACGTGGGAGGGCGGTTGAGGGTTCCTGTCGAGATTGCGGGCAGGCCGTTGGACTTCACCGAAGCGGGCTTGGGCATTCCCGTTGTCCACGCCAAGCTGGCCTTCATGCTGGCGGAGCAGGCTCGTGATGATGTGCAACTGATCCCCGCAGACATTGAGGGCCAACCGGATCAATACGTCGTTCTAGTGGCAACGCGTCTCATCCGCTGCATCGACGAAAAAGCATCAAGGATTCTGCTGTGGACCCCTGAAGATGGAGCGCCGCACAAGGTTGGCAAATACCGCGATGTTCGGGACATGCGCATCGACAAGGCAAAGGTGGGCGGCGCCAAGGTGTTTCGCCCCGAAGGCTGGGAGGTAGCCTTGATCGTCTCCGAGGAGATCAAGAACGCCCTAGAGCACATGCGCACGACGGGAACACGCTTCACCGAGGTCTAAGACCTTAAATAGCCTCCGAGGCTCAGCGCGAGCCGTGTGAGGCGAGCCACTGGGAGGCCTCGGCCCCCTTCGGGTGGTGCAGCCCCTGCCAGTGCGAGCGCGCCTCGGTGGCCAGCTCCACCGCGCGGGGGCGATCCTTGCCCAGCTCCCAGAGGGCCCGGGCCAGCAGGAATTGGAGGCGGGCGCGCAGCCGCGGTGGCCCCAGGGACAGGGCCCGCTCGAGTATGGGCTCGGCCTCGGCGGGCTTGCCCCGGGCCAGCAGGAGGCTGCCGGAGGCCCTCAGGGTCTCGGCGATCTCCGGGTTCTGGGGCCCCAGCTCCTTCTCCTGAATGGCCAGGGCTCGCGCCAACAGCCGCCCCGCCTCGTCATACCGCCCGAGCGCGGTGAGCACCGAGCCCAGCTCATCGAGCGAGCTGGCCACCAGGGGATGATCCGGGCCCAGCGCCGCCTCCCGCAGGGACAGCGCATGCTGGTACTGCCGCAGGGCCTCGTCGTAGTGCCCGGTGGCCTCGGCCACCCGCCCCAGCCCGCTGATCGAATCCGCCAGATCCGCATCATCCTTGCCCAGCGCCTTCTCCTCGAGCGCCAGCGCGCGCTCGTGCCGCTGCCGGGCCTCGTCGTAGCGCCCCAGCTCCTCGAGCACGGTGCCCTGACTGAGCAGCGTCGCGGCGAGGCGGGGATGATCGGCGCCCAGCGTCTTCTCCTGGAGGGCCAGGGCGCGCTCGTTGTGCCGAAGCGCCTCCTCGTAGCGCCCCAGCGTCCTCAAGGTGTCGCTCAGGTTGTTGAGCGTGTTGGCCACCAGGGGATGGTCAGCGCCCAGGGCCTGCTCGCGGACGGCCAGCGCCCGCTCGTGCCGCTCCAGCGCCTCCTCGTAGCGCCCCAGGGAGGTGAGCGCGTTGCCCAGGTTGCCCAGCGCGCTGGCCAGATCCGGGTGCTGCGGCCCGAGCGCCTTCTCCCGGATGGAGAGGACGCGCTCGTGCATGCGCGCCGCCTCCTCGGGGCGCCCCAGCTCCTCGAACACATTGCCCAGGTTGTTGAGCGGAGGCGTCACCAGGGGGTGCTCGGGCCCGAGCACCTTCTCGCGAAGCGCCAGGGCACACTCGTACTTCTGCCGGGCTTCCTCGTAGCGCTTCATGTCCGCGAGGATGATCCCCTCGCTGTTGCAGGCGTTGGCGCGGGTGAGATCGTCATCGGCCAGCTCCACGGCCATCTCCATGCCGATCTGCAGCAGCCCCGCGTCCTGGTGCCGGGCCTCGCGATAGCCCACGAGGAAGTAGAGGAGCCCCGACGCGCGAGCCGCCACCAGCCGATCCTGCCCCCGCGCGGCCATGCTCACGGACTGGCGCGCCAGCTCCTCGGCTCCCTTGTAGTCCCCGGTGCCATCCCGTGAGAGCGCCCCGAGGAACAGGGCGCGGGCTTGCAGCGGCGGGTGGCCCAGCTGATCCGCCTTCCGCAGCAGCTCATCGGAGCGGGCCTGTCCCTCCTTGTACTTGCCGGCGTCCAGCAGCGTCTCCACCGCGTCGAGCTGCTGTTGCAGGGCCTCGGCCTGGGCTCGGAGCGTGGCGTCCTCCGGGGGAGGCACCGCCGCCGTCAGCGCCTTGGTGTCCGCGCAGTACTCCAGCGGCGGCAGCGACTGGGCCACCTGCACGGCGCGGGGGAGCAGCTCCTTGTCCGGGCCGCGCGCCAGCAGCTCCGTGAGCGCGCGGAGCTGGCTGCGCCGCCGCTCCAGGCAGTACTCCCGGCGCACCGCGAGGCCCTGGCCCTGGGCGGACTCCTGCCGGATGAGCTCGCACACCTCGGTGCGCTGCTTCACCCAGGCCTCCGTGTAGCCGTCCAGCACCGAGGCCACCCGCGTGAAGGTGTCCGCCGCATAGGGCAGCTCCGTGCCCAGCAGCGCCTGCTTCACCCGCGCCCGCACCTCCGAGTCCCAGATCCCCCCAAGCTGCCGCGACACCTGGGAGCAGCCCGGCACCGGCCCTTCCTGCCGAGCCCAGCCCCACACCGCCAGCGCCGCCAGCCCCACCATCGCCAGGGCCACGCCCGCCCGGCGGAGCACCCCCCTGCGCCGCTTGTCCGGATCATCCGCCAGCGCCGCCAGGAGCGGCTCCATGGAGGCCGGGCGCTTCCGCGGATCCGGCTGCAGGCCCCAGAGCACCGTGCGCGTCACCCACGCGGGCACCTCGGAGGCCTCCGGCGGCGTCACCGCCTTGCCCGCGAGCTGGGCGCGGGTCAAATCGGTGGGGGTGGAGCCTCGGAAGGGCAGCTGTCCGAAGAGGGCCTCGTACAGCGAGGCGCAGAAGGCGAACAGATCCGTGCGAATGTCCGCCGGGCTGCCTCGGAAGAGCTCCGGGGCCATGTACGCCGGCGTGCCCATGAACATGCCGGGCAGCGTGAGGACGCTGGACCACGAGCCGGAGGGGCGCGCGGTGACCCTCAGGTCCGTGGGAACCGAGGCCTCCGGGAGCGAGACGGGCTCCTGCGCCACCGGAGCCGGCGCCGTCTCCGGGGAGCCCACCGCGGTCTGGGTCCGCGCCAGCCCGAAGTCCGTCACCCGCGCTCGCCCATCCTCGCCCACCAGCACGTTGTCGGCCTTGAAGTCCCGGTGGATCAGGCCCGCGGCGTGCGCGGCGGCCAGCCCTCGCCCAGCGGCGATGTACGCCTCCAGCACCTCACGCCAGGTGCGGGGCCGCTCGCTCTTCCAGCTCCGCAGCGTCCGCCCCTGGATGTACTCCATGGCGATGAAGAGCGAGCCGTCCTCCAGCGTGCCCGCGTCGTAGACGGCCACCACGTGGGGGTGGCTCAGGCGTGCCATGGCCTGGGCCTCGCGCACCAGCCACGCCTCTTCGCCCTCGCTGCCCTCCGTGCTCCGGCCGCGGCGCAGCAGCTTGAGGGCCACGCGCCGGTCCAGCCGCGAGTCATACGCGGCGACCACCACGCCCATCCCGCCCTGGCCCAGCTTGTCCAGCACGGTGTAGCGGCCCGCGAGGATGTGCCCGGGAATGAGCCCGGCGGGCGCCTCCTCCACTTCCGCGCCGCTCATGTCCACGCCTCCGCTCGCGAGCCGCCTCACCGGCCCGCGCTGGGAAGGATCTTCCCAGGTTCGGCGCTCTTACAGAAGCCCACCTGCCAGGTCCAGCCTTCTCGGGCGCTCCCCCAGGGTTCAGGCGCTGATCTGCGCCGCGTCCAGCCCCGCCAGGCGAGCGCGCACGAAGTCCGCGTCCACCCTCACCCGCCGGCGGCGGAGCTCGGGCGCATCGAACATCACATCCGCCATCACGTGCTCCAAAATGGAGCGCAGGCCGCGGGCCCCCAGCCCCTTCTCCATGGAGAAGCCCACCACCGCGCGCAGGGCGTCCTCGGTGAAGTCCAGCTCGATCTCGTCGTACTGCAGCAGCTCGCGGAACTCGCGCAGCACCGAGTCCGGCGGCTCGGTGAGCACGCGCAGCAGCTCCTTCTCTCCCAGCGCGTGCAGCTGCACCATCACCGGCAGGCGCCCGAGGAACTCCGCGAGCATGCCGAAGTCCACCAGCTGCTTCACGGCGATGCGCCGCTGCACCTTGCGCACCACCTCCTCGGCCCCGAAGCCCACCGGGCGCGTGCCGCCGTCGCCGTACTCGTGGAGATCCGAGAACGTGCCGGCGCAGATGAAGAGGATGTCCTTGGTGTCGATCTGAACGAAGTCGCTCTTGTTCCAGGCCTGGGTGACGTTCATGGGGACGAACACCTCGCGCCCCTCGAGCAGCTTGAGCAGCGCCTGCTGCACGCCCTCGCCGCCAATGTCCCGGCTGCCCGCGCCGTTGCGCGCCCCCTGGGTGCGCCGGGCGATCTTGTCCACCTCGTCCACGAAGATGATCCCGCGCTGGGTGTCCTCGACGGAGTGGTTGGCCTTGAAGAGCAAGTCCGAGATCATCACCTCCACGTCCTTGCCGTAGTAGCCGGCCTCCGTGTACTCGGTGGCGTCCACGGTGGTGAACGGCACGGAGAGGAGCTCCGCCAGGTTCCGGGCGATGTGCGTCTTGCCGCTGCCGGTGGGGCCGATGAGCAGGATGTTGGACTTCTTGATCAGCGAGCCCCGGCGCATGCGCCGCGCCTGGATGCGCTTGAGGTGGTTGTGGGCGGCGATGGCCACCGCTCGCTTGGCCTCTTCCTGGCCGATCACGTAGCGATCCAACCGCTCGAAGATCTGCCGAGGCGTCAGTACCGGCTCTTCTTCCCTGCGTACGGACGACTCCATGTACCCTCCCCTTCGGTCCACACATCCTCCCCGCATTCGAGAGAAGGGTAGGAATGAAACAGGAGCCGGCCCACCTTGGACGCTCCCTGCGCCTTTCCCGCCGCCCGGTTGGCTGCCCTCCGATCAGTCGACTATTGAAGCCGGGACGCTTTCCCTATAGTTGCGCGCGTCCATGGGTTGAAGGCACTCACGCCCCAACCCCTCGCCCCGGAGGCCCCGAGACTCAATGGCCATCACCTCGCCGCCGCAGCACCGCTGGACCCTTGCCGACGCCCTGGAGACCTATGGCATCCGGAACTGGGGCAACCCCTACTTTGGCATCAACGACAAGGGCCACGTGTGCGTCCATCCGGACGGGCCGCAAGCGGCCAGCATGGACCTGAAGGAGCTGGTGGACGAGGTGCGGCGCCGGGGCATCGGCCTGCCGCTGCTGATCCGCTTCACGGACGTGCTGCGCCACCGGGTGACGCACCTCAACGAGGCGTTCCTCAAGGCCATCACCGAGCACAACTACAAGGGCCAGTACCGGGGCGTGTACCCCATCAAGGTGAACCAGCACCGGTACGTGGTGGAGACCATCGTCGAGACGGGCAAGCAGTACGGCTACGGGCTCGAGGCGGGCAGCAAGCCGGAGCTCATGGCGGTGATGGCGCTGTTGGACAACGAGGACGCGCTCGTCATCTGCAACGGCTACAAGGACGAGGAGTACGTGGAGACGGCGCTGTTCTTCTCGCGCCTGGGCCGCAAGGTCATCCTCGTGGTGGAGAAGCCCAGCGAGCTGCCGCTGATCGCCGAGGTGGCGCGGCGCACGGGCATCTCCCCGCGGCTGGGCGTGCGGGTGCGCCTGTCCACGCGCGGGGCGGGCAAGTGGGAGGCCTCGGGCGGAGACCGCTCCAAGTTCGGCCTCACCTCCTCGGAGCTGATGGCCTCCATCGCGTTCATGCGCGAGACGGGGCTGTTGCAGCACTTCGAGCTGCTGCACTTCCACCTGGGCAGCCAGATCTCCAACATCCGCAACGTGAAGAACGCGCTGCGCGAGGTGGGCTGCTTCTACGTGGAGGTGGCCCGCCAGGGCGCGCCGCTGCAGTACCTGGACGTGGGCGGCGGCCTGGGCGTGGACTACGACGGCTCGCAGACGAACTTCACCTCGTCCATGAACTACACCACGGAGGAGTACGCCAACGACGTGGTGTTCGGCGTCATGGAGGCCTGTGACAGGGCCGGGGTGAAGCACCCCACGCTGGTGTCCGAGTCCGGGCGCGCGGTGGTGGCGCACCACGCGGTGCTGGTGGTGGACGTGCTGGGCACCAGCGAGTTCGATCCGGCCCAGGTACCTGACAAGGCGGACGACAAGGCCCAGCCGGTGGTGCGCAACCTGGTGAGCACCTTCAAGGACGTGACGAACAAGAACCTGCTGGAGTCCTGGCACGACGCCCAGGACGCCAAGGAGGAGAGCCTCACCCTGTTCTCGCTGGGCCACCTGTCGCTGGAGCAGCGCGTGGCGGCCGAGAACATCTACTGGGCCATCTGCCACAAGATCATGCGCATTGCCCGGGAGCAGGGAGAGATCCCCGAGGAGCTCGACTCGCTGGAGAAGCAGCTGTCGGACACGTACTTCTGCAACTTCTCGGTGTTCCAGTCGCTGCCGGACTCGTGGGCCATTGATCAGCTCTTCCCGGTGATGCCCATCCACCGGCTGAGCGAGAAGCCCACGCGCAAGGCGACGCTGGCGGACATCACGTGCGACTCGGACGGGAAGATCGAGCACTTCATCGACAAGCGCGAGGTGAAGGACTCGCTGGAGCTGCACCCGCTCAACGATGACGACTATTACCTGGGCATCTTCCTGGTGGGCGCCTACCAGGAGATCCTGGGCGACTTGCACAACCTGTTTGGAGACACGCACGCGGTGCAGGTGTCGCTGGCGCCCAACGGGGGCTACCTGATCGATCACGTGGTGGAGGGAGACACCGTGAACGAGGTGCTCCACTACGTGAGCTACAACAAGGACGACTTGGTGGCGCGGCTGCGCAAGTTCACCGAGGTGGCGCTGCGCCAGGGCCGGATCAGCCTGGACGAGTCGCGCACGCTGCTGCGGATGTACGAAGAGGGCCTGTCCGGCTACACGTACCTGGAGCGGGACGTGGACGCGAAGTTCGCCGCGTCCAGCCACGGCCAGCTCCGCCTGGTGGCCCCGCCCGAGTCCGGCGCCCCCCCGCGCATCAACCCTCCGCCCACCGGCACCTGAGAACCCGGTGCCCCCCACTTCTAAACGTTTAGAAGTGGGGGGAGTGGGGCCTCAATCAAGAAGAAGACTGAGGCCTCCAAAGGAAGCAATGAGCCTCGCCACCTCTTGAGACGGCGATGCGTCCCGGGAGGCGGCGGGAATCGAACCCACGCCGGGCGGTGCGAAACCTCTAGCAGAATCGCGCCCTTACCTCGTAACCGCCCGGAATGCCTTGGAGTCGATATCCCGCCGCGTCCCGTCTCGTCCCGTCCTGTCCCAGTCCGTTCCGCAGGCTCCTGCGACATACGTGCAACATGGCGGAGGCCGAACCCGCGCAGGCGTAGCCCGATCCACAGGTACTTCACGAAGGGAGCCCACCCGTCCAAGCCATCAGGAAGTCATGGAGATCCCCGCCCCACACCCGCATTTCCACGCTCGCGCCGATTGTGGCTAGGAGTGTGTCGGGGTACCGCCAAAAAATCGAGTCCTAATGTAGTGGGTGGTCGAGGTTCTCCGCAGGCTTTATTACTGTGTCATAAACGTCTGGTTTGTCAGCAAGCAAGCTGGCCATCAGCGCGTGAAGGCACTCGGCCAGACTCAGCGCCGCGCCCAGCTTGTTAGCGACGGCCGTGCGGGCCTCTGATGGTGGCGCACCAGTCAACACGTGGGAAGGATAGGCCGCGAGTCGCGCGCAGTTCGTCCGCGCGTTGCACCAGATCCCCGAGCGTGTCAGCGCTGACTGGCTCGCGCTGGCACTCCGGAAAGCCAATGCAACTGAGGCCAGGGCCGCGAAGGTGCCCACAAGGTTGAGTGGTACAACATCGTCTCGCGGGGAGCGCCCACTCCATCACTTTGAAAGGGGTGCCACTAATGTGCAGCGTTGAACTGAGTAGTGGTCGAATGAAAGCCGTCGCTAGCCTCTACTTCAATCAAGACAAGTTTTGGGTCTGTGACTTTTGCTGAATCAACTTTGATTCTCGGGGTATGTAGCCTGATAGCAGCAATGTCCCAAGTCTTTCCACCATCGTAACTGATCCGCACCGTATATGAAAGATCAGAGTCATCGGCATCAGCCCCTTTCCAGGTAACAGAACCTCCCTCTGGATCTACGCCAAAGGAATTTGGAAGACCGATCCCATAGATGGTGGGAATATTCTTATCTGTGCGCATTTTGTGTATTGATTTGTCACCGTTAATAATCTCGATGGCCGCAATTTGCGGCTCGAATGAAGCGACGCCCAACAAAGATACTGCCTCACCTTCGCCTGATGGGATCTCGTATAGGGGGAAGGGTTTGGCATCTCCGTCGCTGCCGATAACCTTCAACGAAAAACGCGGACTCGGATTTACGGTTGGCAAGACAGCGTAGGTCGTTCTGCGCACGAACATCGACTGAGTCTTGCTTCCCGCTGAATTCACAATAGCACTCACAAGCAGGAGGTCGCCTCTCCTAATGAACTGCTCTGCTTTGGATTCATCTGCTTGCCAGGGTTTCTCGGGCGCGTCTGCGGGTGCATTTACTCCGGCGTCTGCGGGTGCATTTACTCCGGCGTCTGCGGGTGCATTTACTCCGGCGTCTGCGGGTGCATTTACTCCAGCGTCTGTTGGTTCTGTGATTGAAGGGGGAGGGGCACCGGCTTGCACTCGGATGGCACTGTCAATAAAGGCATTCGCAACTGGTGATGACAGAGTTTCCTGTTCTGCGCGCAGTCGGGCAAGAATGCCTTCGTAAGTGTACTTGCTAACCCACAGAAGATCACAATAAGTCATCACGTCAGACCATTTATCGACGGGCATTGTTGAAACAGGAATGCCAGCATCAGGATCGCCAACATCTAGGGCAACAAATTGCGCATCAGTTGTCGACAAGTATCCAGTTGGATTTGGATAACCAGGATCAGGATCAGTAAGTGGACCGCTACATTCTTTTCGCTGTTGAGCATGAGACCGCCCCAATGTGTGAGCCAATTCGTGCCCACCATACCAATCAGCGATAGTTCCATCAGTGTCCCAGGCACGCATTGATTTACCTGATGGGCCTGCACCCACTGCCATAAAGTTAACTGTTGGAGGGGTGTCGGAACATCCGCGCATTTCGTCAATGTTCCCGTCGGCATATTGGAGGTTGGGTACTAATGCATAGTAATGCGTCGCAAGATCGGCGATAGTGCCATTTTTTAGTTCCTGCTGTTTGAGATCCCTCAATGCCTCTTTGATTAAGTAGCATCTGCGAAGCCCGTCGTAAGCAAGGGTCTTCCTTGTTGTATAAATCTTGCCCGTTGGGTAGGCCCGCCGAAGCCATGATTCCAAAAGTGCATAGTCAAGCTCGCTAGGCTCGTATACTTTTTTGCCAATATAATGCTGGATACCAACTAGGCGAACTTTGAGCGTTGGGGAGGCACCGATCTTTAATGATGCGATATTCTGGCAATTGGTGCATTCAACTGAATTGCCAGGCACAGAGAGAGAAGGCTGGAAACTTATTTGATCCAAGTCGACGCGAAAAGAAGCGGGAGGAATCAGGAAGTTTAGGCTGCTTTCTAGCCTCTCTCTCTCGTGCGAGGACGGCGGACTCATATCTGTGGATGTGTTGATGGCACCTAGGCTCGACAGGCTTGTTATCTCGCCTGATGAATAATGAAGCATCAGATTGCCATCGACTTTTTCGATAGGCGTCGATCCCCCCAGATAAAGTCTGATGATCGCAGCTTTGGATGCAATCAGTGGAATTCGGCCCCTTTCATCTTGGATGGATTGATTGATCTCCACATGACGTATAGTCAGTCGAATTGTCGGGGGGGGTGATGCGTCGGGCGGATCAAGGGTAGGAGGGACTTGGTTTGCTAATGACCAAAGCGCCAGCAATAGTGCTTGTGCGTGCATAATTGATTTTGCGTAAGTGGTTCTCTGCTTAAACCTGATGGTAAAAACCCGGGCTCCGTTAGCCATAGCCACCTGTCATCAGCGACCGCTTGATGCGTACTACAGTGGTCGATTTCCTCGGATAGGAAGCCTCATTCTTCGGAGATAACTATCACTGCAGCACTAGCACCAAACGCGCGGAGGGGCCGAAACCGATGACCTGAGCAGTTCCGATGCCTCAGAGGGGGAAGCACCATCATGCCTCTTCTGGGGTGCCGGAACTTACATGTGAACCATAAACGGGCCGTTTACGCGTTTGGTGCTAGCGAAGGAACTTCGGCACCAACCGCCTTCACCTTATCAGCACCCGGTAAACTGCCTTCTGGGAGCAGGGACGAACCCTGCCGGAAATCATCTCGAAAAGCAGTCTACTTCTTTTCGAAGTCACTGGCCTGGATTCTCATGCATTGACTGAAAGCATTTCCGATAACCACCAGCACTGCATCGCCTTGCAGTTTGCTTAGGAAGATATCTCGTACTTCAGCACTCCGGTCCTGCCCGGGAGGTGGCGGCCCCTGTTGAACGTTTGTGCTAATTGCTTTGTCGAGACCAAGGCAGGATTGAGATTTTGATGGATCAGGAAGCGCGCTGCATCGTTGAAGATCCGAAAGCCGTGCCTCAGCTTGCGTCTGCAATGAGTAGGCTTGGCTCCACGCCGCATGCAATGCTTCCGACTTATTTTGAGGGATAAATGCATCCACCAATTGAGTTGCTGCTCCTGTTCCTGTGACTATGTATCCGGATAGCGACTTTGTCTTGTCATCTGATGCACTAGAGGCTGATAGTGCGATACCTACAGCAGAAAGTAGTCCTGATGTCGCCGAAACAATGATACGCCGGATATCTCTTGCCTTAGCCGCGTCCTCGGTTTCCTGCCTCAGCATTTCCACTTGATCATGGCAGGCTTTTTGCGACTGTTTGACGACACCGCCTAGGTCAACATCTCCCGTAGCTTGCCAAGGAGGGCCTTGTAACGACATTGAATCAGGTGTCCGAGCCAATGCAATGCCACACCCCGGGACAAGCAGAGCGATTATACATAGGTTCATGATTCGAAATCGAGAATTTTCGGCTTGCACGAATGGCGTCTCCTTTAGGTTCGTACTTTTCGTGAGTTGCGTTCGCTTACATTCGAACGATTGATGATGCCCGGTTCCCAGCCTCAGCAGGTAGCCTAAAATTCGTGCTGGGGACCACTTCGAACACCTACTCCGGAAGGGCCAATCACCCCACAGGGAGAGAGTGTGTGAGGGGCAAGAGGTGATCGGACGGGTCCGGAATTCGAACCCGCTCCGGGCGGTGCGAAACCTTCAGCAGAATCGTGCCCTTACCTCGTAACCGCCCGGAATGCCTTGGAGTCTCGATCCCGCCGCGTCCCGTCTCGTCCCGTCCTGTTCCAGTCCTGAACCATCCCCTCATTTCGACGAAGCCCAGTAACTTCAAGGGGTTACAATCCAGACAGGCTGGCGAAATCCCAAGTGGTTACGGGCACTTGCGAAAATGAGGGGATACCTCAGGTTCCAGTCCGTTCCGCACGTTCCTGCGACATACGTGCAACATGACTGGAGACGATCTTCAGGAAGTGCGGCGTCGCGATCGCGGCGACGGAGATCGCTGGAGCCTGAAAGGGAGAAGCTTGCAGTCCCTTGGGCGCGGGCTGCGGGCTGCTTGGGCGATCTTCACGCCGCGCCAGTTTTCGCCCCGCCGCGATCCTCATACCGCTGTGGTGGCAAGCCCGCGCATCTGCGCGCTCCCCTCGATCGGGAACCCGCGTTGTCTGAGGATCGTTTCCACCTCCATCGGCTCTCGCTGTTGGGGCGTGCTGATATGCTCCAGCGGAGAACCGGCGGAGCCTTGACCCGCAGCACCTCGCTTGATTGAAAGGACGTGGCCATGCGTCCGCGAACTTGCAGCGCCCCCCTGCTCCTGCTCCTGCTCTCGGCCTGCGCCACGATGGATCCGAGCCCGGGAGAGCTGGAGGACTCGCGTCCCCCGAGTCCGAGATTCGCCAACCTTCAGCGGGCGGCGCAGTACCCGTGGACGGATGATGGGAAATGCGTGGTGCGGGAAGCCTCCAACGAGTGGCCAATCCTTGCGGAGCGGTGCTTTCATGCTCTCGATCACGACAGGGTCAGGTTCCGGGATGTCACCAAAAGATGCGCTGTCGCCTACGCGGATGCAGCAGCTCCCGCAGTCGTGGCGCTCTGTGTCTTTGCGGCACCCGAGATCGTTGCGGGTGCAGTGATTGTGATTGGCGCGGTGGTGGTGGCCGCCGCCATCCAAGAGGGGATTGATGCTTATCAACGGAACGCATCCCGCGAGCGCGCGAAGCCCAAGGCTCAAACGCAGCCCGCTCAGGAACCGTTAGCGAACCGAACGCCAAAGCCAAAGGGATCACCCACCGGAGACATTTTCCCCCCACCGCCAGAAACCACGCCGCGCCGTCCGTCGTGCGAGCCCATCCCGGTGCGGCACGCAGGCGGAGATGTCCCGCATAATGAGTGCGCCGATAAGTTTCCGCCCAACCGTTATCCCGGCATGGACGTATTCGTGGGCGGTGAGCGCTTCGATGCGCTGCAAGTTGGCGTGCGTGTGCTGTGGGAGATCAAGACCCATCAATTTGACACCTACCCTGACTTCATCCGGAGGCGGGAGATTGAGAAGGAGGTGGAGCAATTGACTAAGGAACTCGGCGCTGCGCGGGCCTGTGGATACGACTTCGTCGTTGGGGTGAGCACGCAAGCGCACAAAGACGCGCTGCGCGAAGCGCTTCCCGAACTCAATATCGTCGTTACGGGGTGCATACGATGACCAAGCCCAGAGCCCTCACCCTCATCGTCTACGCGCCTGCGCTCGTGGGCAAAGACAGCCGTACGCTCGATGTCATCCATGGGATGGAAAAAGCACTTCCCGGTTTGCGCTTGGCGTGGAGGATCTCCGAAGGCGGGCGCCCCATCGCGTTGCCGCATCGCGACGCGTGGCTCGTGGAAAGGACGCAGGACGGGAGATTCCCTCTTCTGTGCAACGGGGACGAGACTTACCCCGTGACGGTGAACGGCAGGGAAAGCTCGGTACTCTTCAGCCCGGGCGGTCAGCCGCAGCTCCAAGTTCATGCGGAGTTGCCGCTAGACGAGGCCGTTATCTCGGCAGCGGAGGCTATGCTTGAGGCCGTGGCGGAGGGGGCGCACTCGTTCTGGGGGCATGCGTCCCGGTATGGTTACGGCTCGGAAGTCGGGGAGCAGTTTCGCCGCTCCGCTCATGGGCCGGAGCGCTCACCCCGTGGGCTTCCCATGCTCAATCTTCCAGAAAAACTCCCCGGGCCTGAGATTCCCTATTTCCTCGGGTGGTTGAACTATTGGTCTGCTGCTGCCGCGCAGTCCATCGGCTTCCCGGATCCTGCTCGCGACGCCGAACTGCTCACGCGGGCGCGGCGCACGCCGTCGGGCGGATGGGTTGTGAAGCTCACGGATGCGCCGCTCGATTATGACAACCCCGTCCACCTGGACGCGCTCAAGCGGGCCTACGAGCGCTTCCCGGAGATCGGCGGGCGCGCGGCACGGTGACCGAATCAGCTCAGGGCTCTGCGCGGGTGCTGGCGATGGGAGGGTGCAAATCCAGGAGGGTCACCCACCCCGAGAACGTGACCCGCACCATCGTCGTTGGCGGCTGGGTCGCTGGGTACATCGGCAGTTGGGAACAGGACGGCAAGCGCCTTGTCGCCTATTGGATGGGTCGCGAGCACTGGGGCAAGGGCATCGCGACACGGGCGCTCTCGGAGTTCCTCGGTCTCGAGCCGATTCGTCCGCTCCATGCGTGGGTCGCTGTCCACAACATCGGGTCGCTCCGCGTCCTCGAGAAGTGTGGCTTCCGCACGGTGGCCCAGGAGAACCCGCAGCACGCGGACGGAAGCGCGGATTTGTATGACGCCAGCAGTCTCCCGTGAGCCGTGGGAGCCAGAACGGTGCCCTTCCCAGACCCGTCCGTTCTATCCCCGCTGGAGGGGCTGAGCTCGCACGCAGGTCGGCCGCTTTCTTGCCTACTGACGGAGCCACGTAGGACGTTCAGGGGCCATGAGCCCCAATCTCGTCCTGCTTTGGACCGTCGGAGCGGCATCGGCCGTCGCCTTGATTCGCCTGCTCCGCCTCCGAGCCGAGGCCCTGGGCGGGTGGATCGCCGTCAATCTCCTCCTGCTGGGCGTGGTGGGACTTGGGCTCCTCCTCTTCCCCGAAGTCGCGGGCTTCGTCTCCTTCGCATTGTGGGCCACGCTGGTTCTCGTCCCAGGGCTCGCCAGCCGTTTCATTCATCGCCTGACCTTGGCGCAGCGCTACGGTCCCGCGCGCAGAATGATGCTCGTCATCCGCTGGCTCCACCCACTGGATGGTTGGCTGAGACAGCCCGAGTTACTTCGTGCACTGGAGCTCGCATCGGCCGGAGACCTAGCCACCGCGGAAGCCATCCTCGACCGATTTCGCGACGACACAACATCGCTGGGCCATTCCGCCAGGGTCCACCTCTTCCGGGTCCGTGGACAATGGGAGCAGCTCCGAAGCTGGATCGACACAACTCCAGAGGGACGAAAGATCGTGGGCGTCCCCTCGTTCCTCCCCTCCTATCTCCGGGGCCTCGGGGAGACCGGCGACCTTCGTCGCCTGTGGAGGGTGTACGAAGAATCTCGGGCAGCGCTTTCGGCTCCGGCCCTGGCCCCGCACAGAACGCAGTGTCGTCTGATGGTCCTCTCTTTCCTGGGGCAGCGGCCCTCCGTCGAGAGACTGTTCCAGGGACCGTTGAGCGCGATGCCATCGACCCATCGCCAATTCTGGCTGGCGACGGCCGACATGGCTTCGGGAAACGTCGAACCCGCCCGCGCCCTGCTTGAGGGGATACGGGGCACGTGTGACCCGGTCGTTGGCGTCGCCATCGATCGCCGGCTGGCGCGTCCCCCGGAGCTTGCGGCCCCACATCTCGCCGACGCGCGGCCGCTTCTGGAGCAGCTCGACAGGGACATCCTCGAAGAGGAACGATTCGGCGAGCACCATGCATCACACGGCAAGCCGCGCCTCACGCTCGCACTGCTCGTTGCCAATGTGCTCGGCTTTCTGCTCGAAGTGGCGCACGGCAGCACGGACAGCCCCGATGTCCTCTTTCGGCTCGGCGCGCTTCAGGCCAGGGCGGTCATGGGCGGGGAGTGGTGGCGCATCCTCGCGGCCCAGTTCCTTCACAGTGGCACCGCGCACCTCGTCCTCAACGGCCTGGGGCTGATCGTTCTAGGGCGCTATCTCGAGTTTGCGCTCGGGAGAGGCAGGTACCTTGCCGTCTACCTGCTCAGTGGAACGGGAGCCATGATCCTCTTGGTGCTGACCCACTTGAGCGAGTCGCAACAGGATCAACTGTTCGTCGGCGCTTCCGGAGGCATCATGGGCCTGATCGGAGCAACCGCCGCCGTCATGCTGACGGGCTGGCGCCGAGAACGGGCGCAGCTCGCCAGGCAACGGCTGTCATCCATCGTTCTCATCCTCGGCCTGCAGAGCTTCTTCGATATCTCGATGCCCCAGGTCAGCTTCATCGCCCATGTCAGCGGAGCGGCCATCGGGTTCCTCACCGCGCTCGTGTTGAAGCACCGTATTGCGTCGAAGTTGTAGTGCCGGCGGCCGAGCTGAATCTCAATACCGCGGGGTCAAGGACTCCTCCGTCGCTCAGCTTCCTCTTCACAGCCACGACCGAGGCGGATATACGCGAGGAGTACGGGCCGGCGTACCCAGTGCCTGAGGCTTGCTGCCACTCACTGGGGTTTGAGCCGAGGAGGTTCAACTGATGCATCTTCGAGCCCGTGTCTTCCTCTTTGCGTTATTGGCGTTTCCGATGCTGGCTGCTGCTCAGCAGGCAGCTACGCCGGTGGCCGCTGAGCTCATTCCCCATCGCTTGGAGCAGGAGAAGTCATTCCCCGCTGCGCCTCGCTTCATGGTGGAGGCCTTGGTGGGAACCGCGGCGGGCGCGGGTGGAGGGGTCCTGGGATATCTGCTCGGCCTCCAGCTCACGAACTGCAACCCCACCGATGACGTGTGCGGTGCTGGGTCAGCATTGCCGCCGGTGGTGGGGGTCGGGCTGTTCTCCTCACTCGCCGTGTACGGGGTGGGCAGCCTGCTCGATGGGCGAGGGACGCTGCTCTCCGCCATGATGGGAGGAGCCGCGGGCACGGGGCTCGGGCTGCTGAGCACGGCCATGTTCGGCTACGGAGGGCTCCTCGCGATGCCACCGCTGGCGGCCCTTGGCGCGCTCATCGCCTTCGAAGTCTCCGGCGCCTCCCGGGAGCCCGAGCGAGTGCAGCTTTCGCTGGCCGGCACGGGGCTCCAGCTGGTTCCGGTGCTCGGGACGACCCCTCAGGGTGGCTTCCTCGGAGGACTTGCGGGCCGCTTCTGACGGGTCATCCGGGTAGGGCGAGACCTGGAAGCGAGCGACGGCGCGGAGCGCCTACCTGGAGCGCCGAATCATCTCGTAGGCGGCATTGATGGTCCGCGTCTCCTCCTCGGCCACCTCCCTGAGCTTCTTGCCCAGGTTCGCCACCCGGTCCGGGTGGTACTCCAGCGCCCTCGCCTTCCAGGCGGTGCGGACATCCTGGCGCGAGGCGTCCGGCCTCACCCCCAGCACGTCGTACGGATTCAGCCGGGCGGGGGGGGCGGGCACGCTGGGGGCTTGCCTGCCACTGCCGTCGCGGGCGTTGTCCGCCAGCGTCTTCAGCCGCTTGACGAACTCCTGGCGCAGCCGCTGCTTCCGCTCGTGGGCCCGGGCGCGGACCATGAGCCGGCCCAAGGTGTCCACCAGGGGCCCCTCTCCGGTGCTGTCCGGGTGGGACTCGCGCCACACGGGCCGCGCGCCCCTGAAGATGACCGGCTCGTCCGGGCCCAGCGGCTCGGCCCAGCTCCCACTGAGCCGCTCCAGACAGGTTTGGAGCACCCACGGAGAGGCCACCGCCATTCCGATGCTCTCTCCCACGTACTGGATGCAGCTGATCAACTCCCGCGGAAACACCGAGGCGGCCTTGCCAGGGTGCACCACGCACAGGTGGGACCTCTCGAGGAACCACCCCAGGGCTGCTGTACTCTCACAGTGGATGATGGCTGCCATGGGCAGGGGCGCGTGGAAGAGTGTGCTACAGGGCTCAACAGCCCTGTGGCGCGATTAGACTCGCGCGGCGAAGCGCGTCAAGAAAATGGCTCCGCTCTGGACGTGTTCGCCTGCACGTTCGGGAGGGGGCACTTCCTCTGGCGCCACGACAAGCCGGGTCAGTAATACACCCCGTCGAGCTCCTCGATGAGCGCCTTGATGGCCTCCGGGGTGGTGCCACAGAACTTCGCGAGCTCTGGTGCTGCGTACGTCACGGCAACGGTGGAAGGCGGGTCCTCCGCGAACCCTTCCGCGATGATGTACCCTTTCTTCCCCGGCCAAGGAAGCGCGCCCAGCTCGGCGGCCCTGCTCGCGGTGTCGTATAGGGTAAAGCACGGCCATTGCGGAAAGCCGAGCGTGTCGGCGTCGCAACTGAGGAATCGAGTCTGATCCAAGTGCGCAGCGGTGAAATCACAACCCACAATGCTTCCTTGGCTTGGCGAGGAAGGCCACTCTCCAAAATCGTTGCCGATGAAACGCCCCTTGAACTGGCAACCTTTCAGATGGACCGCGTCCCACCGGCAGTTCTTCAGAACGCGCGCCACCTCAATGGTGCAGTCGATCATGTGCACCTGGTTGAGCACCAGCGCTTTCTTGGGGACCTTCACGACGAGAGTGCAGTTCCTCAGCGTCAGCGCGGGGCCCAGGTAAAAGAGTTCGGTTCTGCTCTCCAGGACAAGTCGCTCATTGGCGATTTCACGGTTGCGGAATGTGATCATGGCGCCCCTGGGGCCAGCTTGGCTCAGAAGGTAATCATCCGGAAGAACTCCTCTGCCATCCTCCGGCCATGCAGTTGCATATTCCAGTCCGTCCCGGTGAGGATCTCGTATTGGAGCCCCGTCACCGGGTCAACGGCATCCACGCCGGTCGGGTTCCACTTCAGGTTCGTGAATTCGCGGCTCAGTTGCTCCTCCACCCATTGCCCCCGGAACATCCGCTCCATCAAGTGGGCTCGTAGAGATTCGCCCGCATCGCGCGCATCCTTGAGGGCGCGGCGTTGAGCCTGCGATAGCTCGCTACGGCTCCAAGCATTCCGGAGGCGCTGGGCAGCTATCTGCAGAGCATCCCCGACAGGGTCTTTCACCGGGATGTCCCGGACGGACCTGTTGGCGTCCAGGTGCCAGCGCTGGCCGTTGAAGAGGACCTGCCGGTTGCCACCCTGGTGGCGGATGATGACGGTGGCGCCTTCTCGCTCCGCCGCTGCCTCCTCCGCCACCGCCGCCGCGCGGCCTCCGGGCTGACGCACCATGAGGGTGAAGGTCTGCTCGTCGGCGGCGGCTACCGCCTCCACATCCCCGGCCCTCGCAAGGCTCAGCCCCTGCGCCTCGGCCCAGGCAGCGGCTTGAGCGAAGCCCGGCAGCTTCGGCAGCTGCGTGGCGAGCTTCCCCGTGCCTGCTGTCAACACGGCCGTCACCACCATCACCAGCACGTGCGCCGTGTTCTGTCCCAACTGCTGGCTGAACCGGGCGCTGGCCTCTTGCACCTGCTCGAAGGAGGTGGCCCGGTCCACGTCGTGCACCAGCTGGCCCCAGTCGTCCATCAGGCCCCACAGCGTGCGCACCGGCAGCCACGCCAGCAGTGCCAGCGTCAACCCGGCGGCCACCACCTTGGACACGGGCTCAGGCAGCAGCCAGAGCGTGAGGTACACGCAGCACGTCCATACCAGCATCCCCACCAGGGCCTGTGGCGACACCATGCCTTGGAGCGCCACGCGCGTTTGCCGCAGCACGTCCTTCAACGCCAGCGCCAGGGCCAGCGTGCGCACGTCCTCTCGCGTGAGGGTGGGGCCATCCGCCAGCAGTCCCAGGCAGTCGCCTCCGCCGTATTCCTGCTGGCACAGCCCCAGGTACTTGCGCCTCAGCTCCGCCGCCGAGCCTGCCTCCAGGGGACTGTCGCCCTCCAATGGCATCAGCCGCACCACGCGCCCGTGCTCCAGTTCCGCCAGCAGGTCCGCTTGACGCGAGCCCTCCAGCAACCAATGGGCTGTCTCCGCGGGCTGAGCGGGCGGGCGGAACTCCCGCGCCAACACCTTCATGGCGCGCTGGAAGTCCTCCGTGTTCACCTCCACCGGCTCGGAGCGCCCGCTGTCCGCGGTGAGCACGTGCAGCTCGTAGCGTGCCGCCGCCAGCTGCGCCTCAGCCGGATCCGTCTCCGGGTACAGCACGCGCGGAGTGCCCGCACAGGCTGTCAGGTACGTCAATACCAGCGCCCCCACCTGCCGCAGCCGCATGGAACACCCCCGCATGAGCAGGGGCTCAGGCTACGAGAGCCTCCCAGGGGAAACGATGACGCTCCGGGTTCTTCAGGCCCTCCCCACGCGGACGGTCCGCAACCTGAGCACCGAGACGGTGCGCTTCCCCTGGCGCGGCGGGTGAACTTAGATCTCCACACGGTAGCGACCGGCCCACCGCCCGCGGGGCCTTTCCTGAAACGTTCAGAACCGGGGGGGCACTTCTAAACGTTTAGAAGTGGGGGGGTACCCTTCGGCCTCGTTGGAAACCGTCTCACCTCTGGGACGTAGGCTCCAGTGAGCAGCGTGCGCACACCTCTGAAAATCAGCAGGTTGCACTCCCCTACCGCCCCTGCTCTCTCGTCAGCGCGCTCGTAATCCCCCGGTCTTCCAGCACATTTTCGAAAGTGTGCCAGGGCTGGGACACTTTTCTCACACCTGGCACAGTTTTGGAGGGGACCTGCCGCGCAAGTGCTTGTGTTCACAAGAGAGCAGGCCTTGGCCCGCCGTGTGCTCTAGGCCCGGGCACGGCCGACGCACAAAGCGGCCGGGGAGCGGCATGGTGCCTCTCCGAGGGGGAACAACCGATGTTCAAGCTGTTGCAGCAGAGCTTCAAGGGCGGGCCGCCGGTGCAGTGGACTCCGCCGGATGACATGTCGCTGGAGCAGGCCCGCGTGGAGATGGTGGGCCTGCTGGCCCAGGAGGAGATCAACCACCACCGGCTGGGGCTCATTTACAGCTACGTGGTGGACAAGAAGCTGGCGGAGCTGTCCGGCTACAAGGATGCCAAGGACTGGGCTCACCAGAACCTGGGGCAGGTGTCTCAGTCGGCCTTGAGCCTGTACGGCACCGTGGCCAACCGGTTCTCCGCGGCGGTGGCCCAGAAGTTCGGCATGACGGCCTTGTACCTGCTGCTGACGTACAAGGAGCTGGCGGGCCTCAAGGTGGATCATGACGAGCCGGGCCCGGCTCCCATCGACGTGCCGGACGCCAAGGGCGTGGTGACGAGCAAGCCGTTCGCGGCGTGCACCGTGGCGGAGCTGCGCCGGGCCATCCTGGCCAAGCGCAAGCCCACCTCCAGCAAGCCCCTGCCGCCCGAGGCCGTGACGCTGGCCGATCAGGTGACCCAGGCGGTGGTGAGCTGCTTCCAGAAGGGCGACCCGGTGCGGGTGCAGCTGCGCAACCACCAGGGCGAGCCGGTGCTCGACTTCCGGGGCATCCCGCTGGCGAAGCTGAAGCAGCTGGTGGCGGCGCTGACGGCGGACGCCATCGCCGAGCTCCTGGCGCACACGTAGGCGCCTCGCAAGCAGCCTGAGGCCTGAACGGTGGCACCGCGCTCCTGAAGCCCAGGGGCGCGGTGCTCCTTTTTTTGAAGGTGGTGGGCGCTGCCGAGCCCTGGGCAGCTGACATATAAGAGCGAGCTTCCAGGAGGCTCGTGAATGCCGGAGTTGGTGTTCTTTCGCCGAGGCCAGGAGCTGCTCCGGGTGACACTGGGGCGCACGCGCCTGGTGCTCGGCCGGGGCGACAACTGCGACGTCGTCATCCCGGATCCGAGCGTGAGCCGCCAGCAGGTGGCGCTCCATTTCGACGGCACCCGCTGCCTGCTGGAGGATCTGTCCGGACAGGGCACGGAGGTGGCCGGCCAGCCCCTGAAGCACGGAGAGCTGCCGGATGGGGCCGACCTGAGCCTGGGGCCGTGGCGCGCCCTCTTCCGGCTGCACAGCTCGGGCACGCAGGATGGGCCTACCGGCGTGGGTCCGCGCACCGCTGTTCAGCCACGCGGGCTCCCCCAGGCAACCCCCTCCCCTGCCCAGCTGCGCGTGAAGCAGGGAACCACGGAGTTCGTTCACGAGCTTCGCGGCGACAGCCTCACCCTGGGCAAGGAGGCCTCCAACACCGTGGTGCTCCAGGATCAGTTCATCTCCAACCGGCACCTGAAGGTGACGCGCAAGGACGAGGGCTTCCATGTGGTGGATCTGAACTCCACCAACGGCACGTTCCTGGGCCCCGTGCGCATCTTCGAGGCGAAGGTGCCCCTGAACACCGTGCTGCGGCTGGGCGAGACGGAGCTCATCTTCGAGCCTGTGTCCCAAGGGCGGCCGCGGGAGTCCTTTCACGGCATCATCGGCAAGGAGCCCTCCATGCGGCAGCTGGTGGAGAGGATCCAGCAGGTGGCGCCCTCCACCGTGGCGGTGGCCATCCTGGGCGAGTCTGGCACCGGCAAGGAGCTGGTTGCCCGGGCCGTCCACGAGTGCTCCCCACGCGCCGCTCAGCCCTTCATCCCCATCAACTGCGCGGCCCTCTCGCCCCAGCTGATCGAGAGCGAGCTGTTCGGCCACGAGAAGGGGGCCTTCACGGGGGCCGACGTGAAGCGCAAGGGCGCCTTCGAGGAGGCGGACGGCGGCACGCTCTTCCTGGACGAGCTGGGCGAGCTGCCGCTGGAGCTGCAGGCCAAGCTGCTGCGCGTGCTGGAGAACGGAGAGGCCAAACCGGTGGGGGCCACGCGCCCCATCCACGTGGACGTGCGCGTGGTGGCGGCCACCAACCAGGACTTGAGGGCGCAGATGCGAGCGGGGAAGTTCCGCGAGGACTTGTACTACCGGCTGTGCGGCATGTCGCTGGTGCTGCCCACGCTGCGGAGCCGGCCGGGGGACGTGCGGGCGTTGGCCGAGCACTTCTTGAGGGTCCTGGCGCCCCTGGAGCAGACGGTGAGGTTCAGCATCGCGGCGCTGGACAAGCTCGAGCAGCACATCTGGCCGGGCAACGTGCGGGAGCTGCGCAACGTGGTGCAGCGCGCCCTGCTGCTGCGCAAGGGCCCGAGGATCGACGTGGGCGAGCTCACCTTCGAGGAGGCGGAGCCACGCGAACCGGAGGGGCTGGCGGACCTGGAGCTGCCGGTGGGAGTGACGCTGGAGCAGATGCTGCAACGGGTGGAGCGGCAGCTGATCGAGAACGCGTTGCGGCGCTTCAAGAACAACCGGGATAGAACGGCGCGGGTGCTGGGCATGGGCCGCTCCAGCCTGTACCGGCGGCTGAAGGCGCTGGGCCTGGACTCGGGGGATGAGGAGGCGGGCTGATTCAACCGGCCAGCAGCTGGCACGGCGCGCCGAAAGATGCTGAGCGAAGCCTGGGCGAAAGCCAGTTGAAGCGGCGGCAAGCGAAGCCGTCGATCGGCTCGCGGTGCGCTGGGGCTCGTGGAGCGCGTCCAAGCCGGTCACGTCGGATCGTTCCCCCGCTCCGTCCCGTTTCGTCCCGTCTTGTCCCGTCTTGTCCCCGCTGGAGGGGTAGAGTCGACGGGAGGCGCGGTGCCGCTCGGGCTCGTCGGCGCCTGCTGCGAGGGTCTGCTTTCGCTCGCCCTCTCGCCGAGTCTCACCCACGGTCCGTTTCCTCCACGCCGCTCATCGAACCGGACGTGCAGGTTTCCTGCATCCGGCTCTCGGACAGGTCTCACGCGAGGCGTGTCGGCGCAGACGTGCACGCGGCTCCCGCTGCGTTCTCTCCTTGCGAAGCATCCTGAACCAGGGCCCCTTCCCTCCACGGTCATTACCCGCTTCATCGGTAGTACGGGCCCCTCCGACTCCTGGCCTTCGCCACGCTCCAAGAGCGTGTTCGGGTCGCCATCCCGCTCGGACCAGGTCTCCCGTGTTGCGCACTTCACCGTGTGCTCACATGCCGCGCCCCACTACCCCGGTGGAATGCTCAGCGATGCTTCGTCGACCTTCTGGCTGGACACGTGGCCTTCCCCGTATGTTGCGCCAGGTCGGCTTCCACGACTGCCCTTTCGGGGCCTGCTCGGGCTTCACTCACGTTGCGGCCTGCGAACTCGCTCGACCTCCTTTCGAGGCCTTCTGTCTCTGGGCTTCGAGTCCGGGAGTCACCTCCCGTCCCCGCCAGATAGCTACCGAGGGGTCGACTTCCTCCTCGGGCGGGACTTCCACCTGCTGGTCAAGTGCACCTTTCACGGCGCACGCACACTGGGGGCACATGCTGCCCAACAGGGTCAAGTGCATCAAGCGCCCACGCCCCTGCTGCCATTGGCCTGGGAGGCTGCCTGGGCGGACGTGGGCATCAGGTGACTGCACCGCCTCTGCACCGGGCTGGTGCACAGCCCCAGCGGCTCCGGTCCGCAGATCTCTCCGCACTTCTGCACCTGCACATCACTCTCAATCCAGCCCCTCTCCGTCTTATGCTCCTTCGTTCTCATCTCCGGGCAGGACTGGCTGGGAGGTAGGTACTGTCCCACACAACAACTGCTTTGCTACGCGCGACTTACTTCTTCTTCCGGGCTTCTTCGATCTCCAGTTTCTCGCCCCAGGAGAAGACGTTGCGGCACTGGTCGCAGGTGTAATCCCCCGTTTGCGCGCCGTTAATGCGCTCCTTGGTGAAACTGGGGTGCTCACAAGGATTCGTGGGCGGCTTTGGACTGGTCGGCTTGGTCATGTTGGGCACCTCATGGTGGGCAATAAGCATTCAGTAGGTTTCTTCGAGTTCTCCGCGCTCTCGCCGAGCAAAGCAGCACTCGTTTACGCCATCTTGTTTAGTGTTTCCCTTTGGTCGTTTCGTCCGCAAGTCTGGCAAATCCGGAGGATAACAGAGCCATTGGCGCGCATTCTCTCGGTCCTGACAGAGTGCAATCATCTTACGGCGATACGCCACCCTTTCGTTGCTGTCGAGCCGAAGCACCAGCACAAGCCGACGGCCGTCATCATTCTTCGCGACGATGGTGCCGTCAGATTTTACTTCGAGGCAGTTTGCCAATGCGGTGTGACAGGGGTCGGGGAGTGCTCTCGCCTGCTTCATAATATTGCATGATGCACAAAGATACAGGAGGTTTTCGTAGACCTGTGCAAGGCTTGGCGCATGCTTCTGGGCTACAGCATGATCCAGGTGAAAATGGGCCGACCCCGGCAGCCAAAGCTCGCGAGAGAGACAGAAGACACAGCGGAAAGTAAATTCGTCACGCACCCAATCCCTGTACTCCGAATAGTCGGAGTAGCCATATGGTCCATGCCGACGGACGTGGGCTGCGCTCGGATACCTAAAGGGCGTCATCGCTCGGTACTGACATTCTCTACATCCAACCGCTTCGTCGCGCTCTGGAGCAGAGGTCGAAGTTTTACATCCGCTAAGATCTGCAACCGATCCAGTTCAGCCGCCTCATCACTCGAAATCTCTTGCCCAAGCAGTCGCTCAATGAGATCCAGACGCCGCTCGTTGAGTTCACTCCAACGCGTCTCTACAGCGACGTAATCTCTTAGAGAGATGCCTACGTCTGCGTGCGGCGCGAAATAGCGCAGAAACGCCATCGGGACCGCGCGCTCATGACCATCAAACCAGTGCAGCAACTCTAGTTCCAATGATTGAGGCAAGCCGTACCCTTCGAGTACGAGGGCGTCAATCTCGCGCAACACTACTGAGGCCTTTTGGGCTTCGTCTGCTGTCCCACTCGCCAAGTGTCTGTACTCGTTGGTCAGTCTCCGCAGTCTCTCGGCATCGAGTGCCCTCATATTGGGCATAGGGACGGCTTCAAGCGTACTGATGCGGACGTGCCTTTTGGCCTCGTTGGTCGCAACATATGCGTTCGCCACTGGTCCGTTGAGAACTGCCTCGATGACATAAAGAAGTTCTGGCTTGCGCGGCCAAATCCCCGTGAGGTTCTGGTAGCAAATGAGAGGTCGTTCGTCAGCGAATGCTGCCAGCGGCCAGTGCCCACGAGACTTGCGGATCGCATTCACAAATACCTTTGGCGCGTTCCAGTCATGGTCAAACGCGTTGTAGAGGCGGTCCTCTTTATGTACGGACAGGAACTTGGTTGAGGGGGCTTGAAATTGGCACCATTGGCTTTTGGGGGGAAACCCCTCACGGTAGCCTTCGCGAGGTACGTCCACAACCAAGCGCGCACGGTTGCCAGTTTCCGCGCCGTCTTCGCGCATATTCTTGTTCCACTGGATGCCTTGATGGACCTCTCCATACTTCGACAACCGAGGAGCTTGGCTAAGCCTCTCCCACACCGAAGCTAGTTCGCGAACCGCGAGGATCGAGCGGGCCTCCTCGCTCGTAGTGCGGCCCCGATCCGCTCTCCCGTCATAGGCGCGCGCCTCAAATTGTGGCCATTCGCGGCGCGTGATTCGACGATGCGTCACGCTGGTCAACGTTTGTCGCGAAAGTTTTGGGTTCGTTGCGATTAGTAGCAGCGTCTCTTGATCAGCCGTGGGAAACGCCACTTCGGGAAGATTTACGATCTCGATCGATTCCCAGCGCTCTACGAGTGCGCTCCGCACGTCCCGATACGCTTGTCCGTCTTGAAATCTCCATGGGAGTACGAATCCGAGGTTTGACTCCCTAGGTAGTCTCGTGAGCACTCGACGCAGCAGTTCGGCTGGCTTATGAACTTGCGACAACTCGTAGTTTTCGCGGTCCTTCTCAGCGAAGTCTCCGAAGGGAGGATTGCAGACGACAACCGCTGCTTGCGCGACCGCATGGTCGAACGATTGAGAGGCGAAAACATCTGCCTCGTTGAGTTGCCATCCATTCGGGTTCGGGAAGTCCGCCAGCGTGAGGCTTAGCCTGCTGATCTCCAGCGCAAAAGGGTCAACCTCATAGCCCACAAGCAATTTCTTGATTGCCTCATGTCGCTGCTTGGGTCTGTGCTCAGGAATGATATCTCGTAGGCGGTTCAGCGCAGCAATCAAGAACGTGGCGCTGCCGCAGCAGGGTTCAAGAATTGACCGCTTCGTCTCGACAGCTGCCTCGATAGGAAGGCGGTCTATGACAAAACGTGCAACCGATCGCGGTGTTTGATGGATGCCGAGAGAGTCTCGGACCTTCTTGGTGACCAATGTGTTCAGCCATACGTAGGCGAGCACGTCGACCGAAAGGTTGCTGAAGTCGAGCTTAGTCCAGGTTCGCTCATGAACAATCCTTCGTGTCGACTTCAACAGGGGCAGCGGATGATGTTCGCTGTAGTAGTTTGCAACAGCACTCAGTACATCATCGGGATCAGTGTCAGCAGAGAACTCCGAAAACGGTGCGACGCCGCGATCGTGGAACACTTTCCCGGCAAGTGACCAGACGGCAAGACGAAAGAGCGCCCGCGGATCGAGGGAATTGGCCGATCTGCGGATGTAATCCCGCCGTGCATCGGCGAGGACGTTCCGAAGCAGAGGATCTAGCTTCGTCCGGATGTGCCCTTCGAGCGCAGGAATGAGGCCAAGGTCGAAGACCAGATCCATTTGTGTCGCAACAGGCAGACCGATATTCTTCGCCCGCATCACTGCCTCTGGGCGCCACATGCTCCTTTTGTCCTCGAAAATACGGTGGAGCGCCTCGGCGGGGATGACCGACCGCTGATCGTCGTAACCCGGCTCGAGCGAGACGAGCCATTCGACCACCCGATCCTCGTGTACCTCGAACGCTATGGGAGCCCCAAGCGCTCGAAAATCGCGCAGCAGTTCGGGGCCGCTGCGCCCATTTGCGAGGACAACGACGGCACATGCGCTGTCGTAGGAGACTGGTGTTCGACCAAAGGCGGCCGCCGGGGCCAGTCGGGAGTCGTTACTTGGGGAGAACCAGTCTTGGAAGCTGTACTCTTGCTGAAGCAGGTCACCCCGGTACCCGATGCCGCTCAGTTCGCGTGTGAGGGTGCGGAAAAGCTTCTCCTGGTACGTACTCTTGAACTCAAGCTGCACGGAGTCCTCTGCTGGTCCGGAGCCAAACTCCGGCGTAGGCGAGTTGCAGGCGCGGGAGCCTATTCTACCTGCACGGATGTGTCAGCCGCGATCCGAGACTCTTTCCTACTATGAGGACGCCGACCGGCTAGGGCAAGGCCGTGGCAATGCGCCCGCACGGGCCTCTCCCGTCAGCCTGCTGGCCTACCCCAGATGAAACAGCCCGAGCAAGAGCCGGAGTTGGTGACGACGCGCCGCAACTCGCCGTCAGCTGCCGCCCCTGCGGATGGTACCCGCACAATCACCGCTGGGCCAGAGTCATCGACCGCCGCTTGAGCAGTTCGGCACGAGCATTCGTGACCACCTCTGCTCGCAGCAACTGGCCGCGCAGCACCTAGTCTAAGCGTGTCCGTTCCATCCAAGGTGTGGGCAGTCATCGCGGAGCGCGGAAATCGGGTCATCGGTCGCACGACGGTCCCTCCCCCGCGCCGGAGCATGCGGAGCGGAGAGAGGAGCCGTTGCAGGTGGAGTGCCAGCTCATCGAGAGCCCCCTGCGCCGCTGCGGCAACCACAGGGACCGCGCCGCCAAGCAGCTGAGCCTGGCCCGCTCCTCTCTCTTCAAGCGTCTGAAGGAGCGGGGCGTGGGGGGCGTGGGCGAAGGGGAGCAGTGAGGACTCCGAGTGACACGAAAAACACAGCCTCCTTGAGATTGCTGGGCTTCTCGGGATGGAGGCGGCGGCAATCGACCCCGTAACAAGGCGACAGCAAAACCCTAAGCAGGTCGCGCTGTTACCGGCTAACGCCTTGATCTCACACCGGATCGTTCCCCCGCGCCGTCCCGTCTCGTCCCATCGCGTCCCGTTCAAGTCCCCGCTGGAGGAACACACTGGGAGCACATGCGCCCCAACTGGATCAAACCGCTCGCGGACGTGAGCTTCCCCGTGGCAACGCGGTGGGAGCTGGCGCGCGATCGCCCGTGCGAAAATGTCGGACTTTGGCTCATTGGCAGATGTCCCTGTCATACAGGGGATTGATGTGCCCCTCAGCGTTGCCGGTCAGCGATTTGGCGTAGATGCCTCCATCGAAGCTGCCACTGCTGAAGTGGATGTCTGCATGCGGCGCCAGGACCGTGCCCCAGAAGCCGAGGCCCTCGGCGGTGATCTCCGTGGCGTTCACGAAGTTGTAGAGCACCCCGTGCTGGTCGATGCCGCCACTGAACGAGTGCCCAAAGCCTCTGAAGGTGGCCGCAGTCCCTGAGATGTTGACCACCACCAGTGAGCCGGCCGGGGAGTCGATGGACATCAGCACAGCACCACTGAAGGCGCTGGCGGGCACCTGGAACACATTCACGTTCGGGTCCGTGCCGTGCAGCATGATGCCGCCCCACGGCTCGAGCGTGGTGGTGCCGTTGGCCGGTAGGCTGTCCAGCCGCGAGGACAGTTCGCGCAGCGCGGCGCCCCTGGCAGCGAAGTTGATGGGCGTGCCCTGAGCGGAACTGCCCCGGGCGAAGGTGACCGTCGAGTCGGCGGAGTAGCTGCCGCCGTACCAGGCATCACCCCAGACTCCGCCGTGCGTGAGCGTCAGATTGCCGCCCGCCACCAGAGTACGGGCCGTGTTGCTGTCCGGCAGGCCCGCGCCCACAGCGAAGTGGTTCAAGGTGATGTTACCGCTGGCGGCCACCTTGCCCTGGATGTCCGTGCCCAGGGTGTAGTCCCCCAGCAGGAAGAGGTTGTAATCGCTCAGGCGCAGCTCGATGCAGGAAGCGCAGGTGAGGCTGACCTGGGCAGAGGTGGCGTTGTTGCCTTCGCGGCACTCCTGCTCACGCCCGAGACCGGTGCCATCATCATCTGCCACGGCCCATACCTCGGCCTGCCCTGATGGATCCTCGGGGACCTGCAGCGTGGCCGTAGCCTCGCCGCCTGGGAGGAGCGGGCCCGTCAAGAGGTGAACGCCCAACAGCGTGCCGCCTGCGGCAGGGTTGCCGCGGTAGAAGGCCACGGGTAGGCCGGCGGAGGTGCTCGCATCACCCTGGTTGCGCACTCGGGCGGTGAGGGTGACGGTGCGCGTGCTGCCGCTACATGAGGCCTCGACGCCTGAGGCGGTCAGGTCCGGCACGGTGAATGGCTCGGAACTGACGACGACCCCATCCGAGCCGCGCAGAGCCATCCCCTGCATTGTCGAAGCGTGCAGTTCCAGGGATTGTGTCTGCTGACCGAGCTCGCCGCGTGACACCAGCTCCGGGATGGAGAAGTAAGCGAGCAGGTCCAGGTCACCATCGTGGTCGGCATCCTCCAGCCAGGCGAGTGGCGCACCGGAGGGACCGCGGGCGACTGGGAGTTCCTCGCCGGTGCCGTTGCCAAGTGTGAGGGTGGCGGGGTTGACGTCTGCGGCGTTGAAGCCGTCCGTCGTGAGCACCGCAACGGGGAGCATGCCGCAGTTCCCGAGCAGGACGAGGTTCTGGGGGCTCACGGGCAGGATGTCGATGGTGAGCTGGGTGGATGGCTCGCAGGCCGGGGTGAGACAGAGAGGGGAGTAGAGGATGAAGTCAGTGACTGCGTTCCCCAACCCTCCGGGATTCGAGAGGCCGAGGGAGTCGTTGATTCCCTCGACGGGGACATCGCGATCCAGCGGCCCCGTGGGGTGGCCCCAGTAGTTGTTTCGAGCGTCAACGGTCCACTGGCTTGTCTGGGTCGCGACACCGAAAACGGTGTTGTCCGTGATGGTGTTTCCCGTGATGATCATACCTTGCGAAGCAACTACAACGACACCCGTTCGATTGCCACGAATGATGTTGCCCGGACCTACACGAGAGTCGGTGACTGCGGATAGCCACAAGCCTGCCACCCTGTTGTCTGCGATGATGTTGCCCGAGAAGGTGTTGCCAGCCTCAGAGGGGCCTCCTCCTTCTATGTGCATGCCGTAGTTGTTGCCAGAAAGGGCGTTGTCCGTGAAGGTGTTGCCGTGGATCTGATTGCCCCCAATGCCAACGCCGCGGTTGCTGGCCTGGATGTGGCTGAAGGTGCTGTTGAGCACAGCAGACAGAAAAAGCCCGTAGCCTGTCCCTTGGCCGTGAGCTGAGATGTTGCGCACGGTCATCCCTGTCGAGGCCTCGATATCGAGAGCCATGCCAGAAATGTCAGGGGGGAATTGCAGGTTCTCGATAGTGGAGTTGGTAGAGCGAATGACACTCAGCCCATCGGCACAGCCAGAGAAGTTGAAGTCGTTCTCGGCTGTCACCACGATGCCAGAGAATAACTCTAGGATCAGGCCCCAAGCGCGGCTGTGCGAGACGTCGTTTCGGAAGAAGGTGTTGCCAGCCTCAGAGGCGCCCCCTCCTTCTATGTGCATGCCATAGTTGTTGCCAGAAAGGGCGTTGTCCGTGAAGGTGTTGTCGTGGATCTGATTGCCCCCAATGCCAACGCCGCGGTTGCTGGCCTGGATGTGGCTGAAGGTGCTGTTGAGCACAGCAGACAGAAAAAGCCCATAGCCTGTCCCTTGGCCGTGAGCCGAGATGTTGCGCACGGTCATCCCTGTCGAGGCCTCAATATCGAGAGCCATGCCAGAAATGTCAGGGGGGAATTGCAGGTTCTCGATAGTGGAGTTGGTGGAGTGAATGACACTCAGCCCATCGGCACAGCCAGAGAAGTTGAAGTCGTTCTCGGCTGTCACCACGATGCCAGAGAATAACTCTAGGATCAGGCCCCAAGCGCGGCTGTGCGAGACGTCGTTTCGGAAGAAGGTGTTGCCAGCCG